>JAGGVN010000043.1 GCA_021158005.1 Candidatus Aerophobota bacterium
CAGAGCTTGCCGTGTTTGCAGAGCCCTTATCCTGTGTTGTTAATGCAACTGGAAAGCTTAAGGTTCAACCTGGAGAAAATGTGGTTATTTTAGGAGCAGGGCCAATAGGACTTTTATTTACCCAGATGTTTAAGGCATCAGGAGCAGGTAAGATTATAGTATCTGAGGTGTCAGAGTACAGGGGAAAATACGCTGTGGAATCTGGAGCAACAAGACTTGTAAATCCAGCAAAGGAGAACCTGGAAGAAATAGTTAAACAGGAAACAGCTATAGGATCTGATGTAGTTGTGGATGCAGTTGGAACCTTGTTTAAAGATGCCATAAGGATTGTAAGAAAAGGTGGAAGGATTCTTCTTTTTGGACAGAACTACAAGGCAAGATCCGAGATTTTCCAGAATGATATAACTCGTAATGAGATAACTATCCTTGGAAGCTACATTGCAAAGTTTACCTTTCCCCCTGCTGTTAAAATAATAGAAAGTGGTGTTTTAAATTTAAAAAAGCTCATCACCCACAGATTTTCTTTAAAGGATATTCATAAAGGGATAGATCTAATGAGAAAAGGAGAAGCCGTTAAGGTTGTAATAAGGATGTCTTAAAAGGAGTTTAACGATGAGAGGAAAGAGCTAAAATAAGGCCGGAGAGGAGGTGGTGGAAGTTAGAAAGGCCGTTAGCTCTAATGAAATTAACTTAAAGGAGGGAATTTGAGATGAGAATTAAAAAAATTAGCACAGGGATAATAATAAGTATATTAATGGTTCTGCTTGTTTGTAATGTAGTTTTGGCTCAAGGGGTTCTGAATTTATGGTGTCAGGATCGGAATTTAGATAGAAGTCAACATAGAGGCTTTAATTGGGTATACAGGGAGTTCGAGAAAGCTACAGGGATAAAAATAAAGGTTGCTCATGCTCCGATTGAAGATCTTCTAAAAAAGACGTTAGCTGCTTTCGCAGCGGGAACAGGACCTGATATCATGGATATTGACCGTGCTTGGTTAGGTGCTTATTTAAAAAATGACTTACTTGCACCATTTCCTCCAGATTTACAAGAAAAATGGGAATCTATGGCTGTTCCTGCATTTAAAAAATTTGAGGTTAAAGGGAAAGTATATGAGCTTCCCATTTGGGTAGATGTATACGCGCTTAATTGGAACAAAGATATGTTCAAAGAAGCAGGATTGGATCCTAATAGTCCACCTCAGACTTGGGAAGAGTTTAGAGCTTATGCTAAAAAGCTAACAAAGTACGATGAGAATGGAAAGATTGTTCGTGTGGGATACGCTATTCGATACATGGGGAATCCAACCGGAGTTGTACAGAAGCATCTCTGGGCTCTTTGGTCTGCTAAAGCGAGTATTATAACTCCATATGATACATTAACAGGAGGTAGGACTAATTTTAATAATAAAGGCGGTTATGCTGCTATTGATTTAATAAAGAAAATGCTTTACGAGGATAAGAGTACGGCTTTTGGGTTTGGAGATCCTCGCGATGCATTCGTAGAAAAGAAAGCAGCTATGCAGATATCCGAATGCGCTGCTATTCCCAGTCGTGCTTTTAAAGAAGCACCGGACTTAAATTATGGCATGGCTCTTCCTCCTCATCCAAAATGGGGAATAAGAGTTACCAATATTAATGGCTGTCCAAGCATTGTTGTTGTGGATGGGCCTAAGAAAGATATAGCTTTTAAGTTTATAAGGTATCTAATGCGTCCTGAAATCCAAATGTTTATTCCTCTAACATGGGATGTTGATCAGCTGGGATTTGGTATAGTTCCCTTTGCCAGGTTTCTCTATAAGCATCCGTGGTTCCAAAACATGTATTACGACGCTGTATTAAAAATGGCTGAGTATGGACGTCCTCAGCCTGTTGAAATAAATTACACAGAAGCAAGTGATATTTTTGGTAAGTATATGGTACAGGCTTGGTTTAATAAGATCTCGGTGAAGGAAGCTTTAGCTAAAGCAGAAAAGGAGATAAACGCCCTTCTTGCAGAAGAATAGTAGCTAAGCAGGGGATATTTACCTTATTCAGGTGAATATCCCCTGAAGGAGAGAATAAATTGAAAGTTAGAAATATAAGTTCCTTAGAAAAGAGAAGATGGATAACAGCTTACTTGTTTATTGCTCCTATTGTGATTTTGTTTGCAATGTTTAGAGTTTATCCTTTTTTGTTTGATTTTGTCTTGGCTTTTATGAAATGGAATGTATTTAAAAATAAAGGAACATGGGTAGGATTATCAAATTACGCTAAGTTGATTCATGATGACACTTTTTTTCATTCCTTAAAGATTACCTTATTATACACTCTTATCTATACTCCTATTGAGATAATTGTTGGATTAGGGGTAGCTTTATTACTTAACGTAAAGTTTTTAGGGAGGAGTTTTTGTAGGACGATTTTTTTCATGCCCTATATTTTTACCTCAATAGCTACAGCGGCTATTTGGACATGGCTATATGATCCTACCTCGGGCCTAATTAACGCTGTTTTAGAACAGCTTCATTTACCTACCTGTATGTGGCTTCAGGGTGAGAAAACAGCTTTGGGTTCAATAATAATTTATACTCTATGGCGGGAGATGGGATATAGCATGATTATTTTTTTAGCTGGATTACAAGGTATCCCTCAGCGATATTATGAGGCAGCAAGAATTGATGGAGCAAATAAATTTCAAAGCTTTATCTATATAACTTTACCCCTATTAACGCCAATTGTGTTGTTTGTTTTAGTTATGGTAACCATAGGCTCTTTTGGAATTTTTGGTCCAGTATACGTAATGACTGGAGGTGGGCCTGCCGATGCAACCCTTGTTTTAGTATTGTATATGTATAGGTTAGGTTTTAGATATCTAAAGTTTGGCTATGGAGCTGCAGTAGGCGTGATGTTTTTTATTCTCACTTTAATTGTAACTATAGTTGAGCTTAAGATATTAGGGAAAAGAAAGGTGAGTTATTATTAAGAAAAAAAGAAAGGTGAGTTATTAAATGAAGACAAAAATACTTAGTGGAAAAGCTATTATTTTTATTGTGGGTATGTTGGGTAGCTTAATAATGTTAATTCCTTTTATTTGGATGTTTGTTACTTCTTTTAAGACTCTTCCTGACATTATTGCTCATCGTCTTTCCCTTATTCCTCACCCTTTTACTTGGGAAAATTATACCAAAGTTTTTGATGAGATTCCTTTAAAAATCTATTATCTAAATAGTGCAATGGTCACTGGTATTGTAATTTTAACCACCATTTTAATTAGTTCCATGGCTGGATTTGCCTTTGGAAAATATTCATTTCCAGGAAAAGAATATTTTTTCATTTTTCTTCTCAGCACCTTAATAGTTCCCTTTGAGTCATATATGATTCCCCTTTACTTAGAGATGAAATGGTTTGGATGGATAGATACTCGTTGGGCATTAGTAATTCCTCATATTGCCAGTGCTTTTGGAACATTTTTAATTAGACAATATGTTCAAACTATACCAGATGAACTTTTAGATTCTGCAAGAATAGATGGCTGTTCCGAATTTAGGATATACTGGAATATAATTATGCCTCTTTGTAAACCCGCCTTAGCTGTACTTGCTATATTTGGTTTCTTTTGGGGTTGGAATGATTTCCTTTGGCCTCTTATAGTTATAAATTCACCAGACAAAAGAACAATTACCTTAAGCATTCCCACAAGTGGATGGGTGCCACGGACAGGAGGTATCAATTGGGGCCCCTTAATGGTTTTGTGTTTCTTTGTTATCCTCCCCACTCTTATTTTCTTTATTTTTCTACAGCGACATATAGTAAGAGGAATTACTCTTAGTGGGGTAAAATAAAATATCAGGCTAAGTTTTAGGAGGAAAGGGAATGGGCAATTTAAAGATAGTTTTAATTGGAGGAGGTAGTTATACATGGGGACCAAAAATTGTTACAGATATAGTTTTAGAGAAGAGTTTAGAAGGGAGCGAGATTATTCTGCATGATATAAATGAAGAAGCTCTTGATTTAATTTACAGTTTAGAAAAGAAAGTGATAGAGAAAACAAAAAAGGACTTTTCTTTAAAAAAAACCACTGACTTAGCTGAAGCTCTTAAAGGAGCAGATTTTGTTATTCTTACCATCTCTACTGGTGGATTAGATATGATGAGGCACGATCTGGAGATTCCTTTAAAGTACGGTATCTATCAGTCAGTAGGAGATACGGTAGGACCAGGTGGGCTTTCTCGAGCTTTGAGAAATATCCCCGTAGTGCTGAACATTGGTCGTCAAATGGAGAAGTTATGTCCCAATGCTTGGATGATTAATTACACCAATCCTATGAGTACTCTTTGCCGAACTTTAACCAAATACACAAGGATCAAGACTATTGGTCTTTGTCATGAGTTATTCGATGTTGTTCACACTCTAAAGCGTATTTTCAATGTGGAGGATTCGGAGATTTATCTCCAGGTTGGAGGGATAAATCACTTTACCTGGATTACGCAACTAAGAGTAAAAGGAAAAGATGGTTTTTTATTTTTGCATCAATATTTGGAAGAAAAAGAACCCGAGTTAAAAAAAGAAGTAGAAAAATTAGATTGGGAAAAATTTGATCCATACCAAGACAATAACCTACTTAAATTTGAGCTATTTAAAATATTTGGGTGTCTTCCTGCCGCTGGAGACAGACATGTAGCAGAGTTTTTTCCTTATTTTTTGACAGATGAAACAAGAGCAGGAAGAGAGTATGGAATTAAACTTACCACTATTGAGGATCGATTAGCTTCACGCAAAGAAAAAGAGGAGTTAATTAAAAATACTTTAAAAGGGAAAACCCCCTTAAGAATTGAACCTTCTTTTGAAAAAGCAGCTAAAATCATTGTCGATTTGGCTGGTTATGGAGAGGGAATTCATATTATGAATTTGCCAAACAAAGGCCAAATCTCTGATCTTCCCCAAGATGTGATAGTGGAGACCCTGGGAGTAGTTAATGGTAGTGGAGTGTATCCCATCTGTGTAGATAATCTTCCTCGATCTATTATTGGAATTTTGTACAGGCATATAATAAATCAGGAGCTTATTGTAGAAGCAGGAGTAAAGGGAGATAAGAATTTAGCCTTACAAGCCTTGGTTAATGATCCCTTAGTTCCAAGTTGGGAAAAGGCAAAAAAGATTCTGGATGAGCTTTTAGAGGCTACATCTGATTATTTGCCTCAATTTTGATTGATTGGTCAAACAGTTATGTCTCACTCAGATGAGTATAAAAGGAAATTAATGTTGCCTTTGTTGGAATTGGTGAGAATGGGCACTTGGCCTTTAATGATTCAGCAACAGATAAAAAGTGTTATGTTTTTAGATAAAAAATTGGCAAGGCTTCTTACGAAAAACTGAGAATATAAATAATAAAGGAATAAGAGGATAGAAAATGTTAAAAATAGGAATTTTTTCCGATGAGATAAGTCAGGATTTTGAGCATGCTCTTAAGGTAATAAAAGAGTTAGGAGCAGGGTATGTAGAGCTTAGAAGTATGTGGGGTAAAAATTTAGTAGATCTTTCTTCTTCTGAACTTAAGAAGGCAAAGGAACTTATTAAAAAATATAATTTAAAAGTATCAGGTATTGCTTCTCCTCTTTTTAAATGCCATTTTAAAGAAAAGGGGATAAGAAAATCTAAAGGCACCTATTTAACTCAAGAAAAAAGCTACTCCGAGCATCTAAAAATGGTAGATTATTGCTTTGAGCTTGCAAGAATTTTTAACACTAATATTGTACGTGCCTTCTCTTTCTGGAAAGAGGGGGAGTTAACCAATGATATCTTAGAAGAGGTTGTAAAAAGGTTTGAAATCCCTATAAAAAAAGCTGAAGAAGAGGATATTATTTTGGCTTTAGAAAACGAGTATAGTTGTTTTATAGGAAGTGGTGAGGAAAGTAAGCGATTTTTAGATCATATCTCTTCAAAAAATGTAGGATTAATTTGGGATCCTGGTAATGCCTACTTCGCAGGAGAAGTTCCCTACCCTGATGGTTATGAGTTGATTAAAGATCGGGTGGTTCATGTCCACATTAAAGATGCGGGGAAGAATGAAAAAGGTGAGCCTGTATGGTTACCTGTAGGTAAAGGAGAAATTGATTTTAAAGGACAATTTCGATCCTTAGATAAAGATAATTTCCAAGGAGTTGTTTCATTAGAGACACATTATCTTCCTGAAAATGGTTCTCAAGAGGAAGGAACTAGAGAATCATTTTCAGGCATGATGTCTATTTTGCAATCACTGGGGATTAAAATAGCAAGCAATAGTGGAGAAAAATAATGGAAAAGGTTAGGATGGGAATAATTGGTTTGGGGAGTATGGGTCAGGAGCATGTGGAAAATATTAAAGAAGTTCCTGAGGCAGAACTTACTGCTGTCTCAGATATTGATCCTGAGATAACACAAAAGATCTCCAGAGAATATAAAGTTCCTGCATTTACCGATTATGTGGAACTTCTGGAGAGCAAGCAGGTTGATGCAGTTCTTATTGCTACTCCTCATTATCTTCATCCCAAGATTGGAATAGCAGCAATGGAAAGAGGACTCCATTGTCTTTCCGAGAAACCAATTGCTGTCTCTGTAGATGAGGCAGACAGATTTGTAGAGGTGGCCCGTAAAAATAATAGAGTTTTTGCGGTAATGTATCAACACAGAACCTTTCCTGAGGCAAGGTTAGCTAAGAACATTATACAAAGCGGTAAGTTAGGGGAAATAAGGAGAACATGTATGGTTGAGCTAAGATATCGGACTCAAGCTTATTATGAGGCCGGTAGTTGGCGGGGTACCTGGAGAGGTGAAGGGGGAGGGGTACTCATAAATCAGGCTCCTCATGGAATTGATCTTTTTCTTCTTCTTGGTGGCAGGCCCGGTAGGGTTTTTGCCAGAACCCGCACTCGTCTTCACAAAATTGAAGTTGAAGATGAAGTAGATGCTCTTCTTGAGTATCCTAATGGTGCCTGGGGATATTACTATGCAACTACTAATGAGGTTCCAACGGGGAGTTTCATGGAAATTTGTGGAGATAAAGGAAAATTAGTTTATCAGAATGACTCGCTTAAGTTTTATTCTCTTAAAAACTCAATTCCGGATTTTACCTTTTCCTCGCATGAAATATGGGCAAGCCCAGAAGTAGTGGAGGAGAAATTAGAGCTCCCTCAATGCCGGGTTGGGCATAAAGAAATTATAAGGAATTTCTGTCGCTCGATTCTTTTTGGAGAAGAGCTCCTTGCTCCGGGCGAGGAAGGTGTATGGAGTGTCGAATTTATTAATGCTCTTATTCTTTCGGGAAAAAAGCAAAAGTGGATTGATTTTCCTATTAATCGAGAGGAATACAAAAAGCTTTTGGAGGATTTAAAGAAAGCTTCATAAAAAATGTTAAGATAATTTTTAACAATAAATCTGAGGTAGAAATTTATGAAGAGTAAATCTGTTAAGGTTGGAATAGTAGGATCCGGGTATGCTGCCTCATTTCACTACAAATCTTATTTGGGTATACCACAGGCAGAAGTCATAGCAGTTTACTCTAAAACAAGAGAGCACTGTGAGAAATTTGCCAGGGAGAGAAAAATTACCTCCTGCAGTTCACTGGATGAGCTCATTGAGATGGTGGATGTGGTAGATGTATGCATTCCCGGATACCTGCATGAGGCATTTTCTGTCAAGGCACTGAAAAAAGATAGGCATGTAATTGTTGAGAAACCATTTACTGGCTATTATGGTCCTGCTGATGATGAGAGTTTCAAAGGAAACAAATTCCCTAAGGAGGTAATGCTAAAGGAGGCTCTTGCCAGTGCAAATCGCCTTCTTGATGCAGAGAAAAAAAGTAAAGGAAAAATTTTTTATGCTGAGAACTGGGTGTATGCTCCTGCCATACAGAAGGAAGTTGAGATCTTAAAAGAAAGCAAGGGACAGATTCTTTGGGCAATAGGTGAGGAATCTCATAGTGGATCTCATTCTCTCTCCTATGGAATATGGAGGCAGTCCGGAGGTGGCTCAGTGGTTGGGAAAAGCTGCCACCCCCTAACTGCTATTCTTTACTTAAAAAGAATTGAGGGGAACCTGCGAGGTGGAAGGCCAATTCGGCCTAAAACTGTTAGTTGCAGAACTCATGAGATAACAAGAAATCCAAAATTCATCGATGCAGGAATTATCCGTACAGACTACTATGATATTGAAGATTACGCTCAAATTCATCTTGTCTTTGATGATGGAATGGTTGCCGATATTTTTGCTACAGAGCTTGTCATGGGAGGTGTAAAGAGTTACTTAGAAGTGGTTGCTAACAATCACCGTACTATCTGCAATTTAAGTTTCACTAATGCGGTTACTCTCTTCAATCCACGGGAAGAGCAGCTAAAGAGTACCTACATAGTGGAAAAGATAGAGACAAAACAGGGCTGGAGTTTTCCTTCTCCAGGTGAGGAATGGATGTTTGGTTATCAACAGGAGCTTGCTGATTTCATCCATTGCGTTTTTACAAATGATTCTCCTCAATCAGGCTCGGAGCTTGCCTGGGACACTACCGCTGTACTTTACTCAGCATATGTTTCAGCAGAAAAAAAGGGAGCGGAGGTAGAGATTCCTCAAAGATAATATCCAAAAGACTAAAAATTAGCAACCTTTGATAAAAAAGAAAGATTTTTAAGTTATGATACAAGTGGATAATGATAAGTTTTTAGGTCCAAACTGGCTTCTTGATACCCCGGAAGGGCAAAAATTGTACCATGAAGTTGCTGTCCCTTTCCGGGAAGAGGTGGGAATTGTTGATGTTCACACCCACCATAACCTGCGTCAGATTGTAGAGAATAGGCCCTTCCCCAATATCTGGAAAGCTGAGGTTCTGGAAGAACGTGAAGAGTATGCAAACTGTGATCACTATATTCTTCAGTTGGCTGCTAAATGTGAAGGATTCTCTCATGCTCTTGCCCATGATCCTAACATCTCCGACTATGATAAATGGATGGCTCTGAGCAAAGTCTTCCCCCAGCTACAGGGAAATCACGTACATCAATGGATGCATCTTGACCTGCGGCGTATGTTTGGAATCGAGGATCTTTTAAGTGGGGAGACAGGGAATAAAATATGGGACCTCACAAAAAAGAAGTTTCAACAGGAAGATATGCTACCTCAGGCAATATTAAAAAAGGTAGGAGTAAAAATCATCTGTACCACTGATGATCCTGCATATGATCTACAATACCATAAAATAGCAAGGGACCATATAAAAGATATTACTTTTCTTCCCACCTTTCGTCCCGATGCCTACTGCAAAATATTTGACGGGAATTGGAGACAGAACGTTGAGAATATTTGTAATCTGTGTGGGAAGGATGTCACTTTAAAGGGGCTTGTTGATGCACTGAGAGAAAGACATACTTACTTTGCTCGGATGGGTGCAAAAGCAAGTGACCACGGTCTTCTTGAGCCATATGGGCTCGAAATAAGTGAAAGAAGAGCAGAAAAGATTTTTCGGAGGGCTTACGAGAAAAAAGAAAAATTCGATCTTCAATCCCCAGAGACAAAGGAGTTTATCTCCTATATGATGCACAGATTCTGTGAGATGAATCAAGATGAGGGTATGGTCACACAAATTCATTATGGCGCCCTGCGGAATGCAAATGAGTATCTTTTTAAAAACTGGGGACCCGATGTGGGGGGCGATGTTGCCCTGGAATGTGTGAATATTGTTGAGAACTTACAACCCCTTCTCTCCAGATTTTTCAGCGGTGGGGACAGAAAACAGGGGCATCTTGTACTGTATCCCATGAATCAGGTATTTGCCCATACCAATCTTGTTCTGGAGAGAGCTTTCCCCAATGTTTATTCCGGGTTCCCCTGGTGGCACAATGATACTCCCTATATAATGGAAAACTATCTTCTTCACACAGCAGGAGCTTCTCTTCTCACATCCAGTGCAGGACCTGTCAGTGATGGGAGAAAGATTCTATCCGAGGGAAGTAGATTTGAGGTTTTTGACAGGATAATATGCAGGACAATGGGAAAGCTTGTTGCTGATGGGCAAATTACCTACAACGGAGCGATAAGAGCGGTGAGAAATCTTATGTATGAAAATCAGGTGAGGATTTTTAACTTAAAAGAGAAACAGGAGTGAGCAAAAAATTGCTTTTATTGAAGTATTGGAAGGGATTTACTTCGGTGGGATCTTAAGATTGTTGTAGATTTTGTGTTAACTAAAAAGATATCTTAGTAAGGGGTTTAAGTATGGGGAATATAAAATGAGAGAGGAGGAGGGTTTATGTTAGAAAAAGTCCGTTTTGGAATTATAGGAGCAGGAACTATAGCTATAGAGGGTCATATCCCGGCTATTAAAGATACTTCTGGTGCTGAATTGGTAGCTATATGCAGGAGAAACAGGGAAAAAGCAAAAAAATTAGCTGAGGAATTTGGTGTGCCAGAAGTTTATTACGATTATCGAGATTTGGTAAAAAGCAAAAACGTAGACGCAATAATAGTGGCTACTCCAAATGCCTATCATAGGG
>JAGGVN010000092.1 GCA_021158005.1 Candidatus Aerophobota bacterium
TCCAGGCAGCGATATTGAAGTGCCTCCGAGATGTGAGAAGAGTTTATCTCTTCTTTCTCTTCTAAATCAGCAATAGTGCGAGAAATTTTAAGAACCTTATGATAGGCTCTTGCAGAGAGGGAAAGCTCAGAAATAGCTGTATGGAGAAGTTCTTCTGCATCTTTATCCAGAGGGCAGAAACGGCGAATATGCTTGGGAGACATTCCTGCATTACAATAAATAGACATTTTTTTAAACCGCTTTAGCTGAATTGCTCGAGCTTTATTTACTCTCTCTCTGATTTTAGAAGAAGGCTCTCCTCTCTTTTTACTCCAGAGTTCCTCTTTTTTTACCGCTCTTACTTCAATATGAATATCAATTCTATCCAGAAGAGGCCCAGAGATTTTATTTAAATGATTTTGAATTTGTAGAGGAGTGCAGTTACATTGATGAGAGGGGTCTCCAAAATAACCGCAAGGACAGGGATTCATAGCCGCTACCAGCATAAATCTTGCCGGATAGCTGATGGAGGTAAGAGCACGAGAAATGGTGACTACCCCATCCTCCAATGGTTGACGGAGTGATTCTAAGACATAGCGAGGGAACTCAGAAAGCTCGTCTAAAAAGAGCACTCCGTTATGAGAAAGAGATATTTCCCCGGGCCGGGGGATTCTTCCTCCTCCAATAAGTCCTGCTTCAGAAATAGTATGGTGAGGAGCTCTGAAAGGACGAGTTCCCACAAGAGCTTGATGGGGCTTAAGGAGTCCGGCTACGCTGTGTAATTTCGTAGTTTCTATAGCCTCTTCCAGACTAATTTCTGGAAGAATGGTGGGAATGCGGCGAGCAAGCATAGTTTTACCTGCACCGGGAGGACCAATCATTAAGATATTATGGCCTCCACTGGCAGCTATTTCCAGAGCCCTTTTTACATGATGTTGGCCTCTAACCTCTGAGAAGTCTACCTCATAAGAAGAATTTTTTCTTAAAGCTTCTTTTAAGTCACATCTATAAGGCTTAATAACTAATTCTTTATTAAAAAATTTCACTGCCTGGGAAAGGTTCTTTACCGGATATACCTCTATTCCTTCTATCACCGAAGCTTCCTGAGCGTTATCTAAGGGGAGAATAACTTTCTTTATCTTTTTCCTGATTTCTAAAACCATAGGGAGAGCGCCATTTATTCTTCTAATCTCTCCGTCTAAAGCTAATTCCCCTAAGATAATATAAGAAGAGAGATCGTTTTTCGTTATTATCCCTGTAGCTTTAAGAATTCCTATAGCCATAGGAAGATCGAAAGAAGACCCTTCTTTTCTGATATCAGCAGGAGCTAAGTTTACAGTAATTTTCCCGAGAGGAAAGTTAAATTGGGAGTTTTTAATAGCGGCGGTTATTCTCTCTTTAGCTTCTCTGACAGCCGTATCCGGGAGACCTACAATATTAAAGTTAGGTAGACCCCTGGAGATATCTACCTCTACTTCTACTAAGTAAGCCTGGATTCCCATTAATGCTGTCGTATAGCATTTAGCTAACATTTTTGTCTCTTTTATAGTAAAAAGTTATCTCAAGAGTTTTTTAGTGATTTTTACTCTAACCTTTATTACCAGATGTTTTAGTGAAATTAACTCGCCTCCCCTTTTTTGTAGAATTGAGCGATGCCCTGCATAGCTTAAGTTAGAAAAAGACTTGAAGGAATTCGCTGTGGGCATAAAGCTAACTTTTTATAATTTATTTAGCATTACCTCTTTTTCTTCTATTATGCAATTTTATTCTAAAGAATAAATCCTCCCTGTCAAACTTCGAAAATACTCTCTGGCTGGAGTTACAAAATAAAGATAACATCCCTTCATAAAATTAATACTTTCCAATGTTTACCGAAAGGTAAAAAATGGGGGATTTAATCTAAAGAACTTGACACTTTTTTATTCTGTACTATCTTTTTAAAAAAAGTAGCATAAAAGGGCTAATTTATGCATATTTCAGATGGTGTTTTATCAGGTTATGTGTGTGCAGGGGGTTATGCTATTACTTTTGCTACTGTAATGACTACCATCAAGAGGATAAAGGTAGATAATATGCCCAAAGTGGCGGTAATGACTTCTGCTTTCTTCGTTGCTTCTCTAATCCATGTTCCCCTTGGTCCTACCAGTGTCCATCTTATCTTAAATGGTTTAGTGGGAGTTATCCTGGGGCCGGCTGCTTTTGTCTCCATCTTTGTGGGTTTAATCTTGCAAGCTTTTTTATTTCAACATGGAGGAATTACTACTCTTGGAGTCAATACCATTATGATGGGAATGCCGGCTCTTTTAGCTTATAAATTATTTGATTTAAGAGACAAATTTAACTTTAAAGCTAATGAATTCATCTTTGGAGTCCTGGCTGGTATCGGCGGAGTTTTCCTGGGAACAATCATTCTCGCATTGGTGCTTATAACCACCGGTAGCGAATTTGTGGGAGTGGCAAAATATGCACTCTTAGCTCATCTACCGGTGATGATTATCGAAGGGATTGTAACTGGTTTTATTGTTTCATTTCTGATGAAGGTAAAACCGGAAATTCTAAGAAAAGATAGGAGATGAATATCCCCGGGTTTTGACTAATAATTGCGGTATTCATACTAAAGAAAGAGAGGAGGGTAAAATGAAGAAAATCGGTATAACGGCGATAGCTATAACCTGTCTGATTGGTGGGTGGGGAGCACAGGTAAGTGCCCACTTTGGTATGATAATTCCTTCCGATGATATCATCACCCAGAAAGACAGGAAGACTATAACATTAGAAGTAAAGTTTTCTCATCCGATGGAAGGCCATTACATGGAAATGGAAAAACCGAAGAGGTTTGGGGTAAGAATTGGCGGAAGGAATGTAGATTTGCGCGGGACTCTTAAGGTAAAGAAAGGGAGAGGGCCTGGTCAGACAAAAGATTTTACTTATTGGCAAGCTACCTATAAAATAAAAAGACCCGGTGACTACATCTTTTATGTTGAGCCTGAACCCTATTGGGAACCAGCAGAAGACTGCTACATAATTCATTATACTAAAGTGTGTGTAAATGCTCTGGGTCTGGAACAAGGTTGGGATGATGAAGTAGGTTTAGAGACTGAGATTGTTCCTCTGACAAGGCCTTATGGATTATGGACAGGTAATGTATTTACTGGAATTGTGAAGGTTAAAGGGGAACCGGTGCCCTATGCGGAAATAGAGGTAGAATATTATAATGAGGATGGCAAGATAAAGCCTCCCGCTGATCCTTATATCACCCAGGTGATTAAAGCTGATAAGAATGGCGTGTTCTCTTATGCTATGCCTAAGGCTGGATGGTGGGGATTTGCCGCTCTGAATGAGGGCTCATGGACAATGAAGGGCCCTGATGGAAAAGATAAATCCATTGAGATCGGTGCCGTCTTCTGGGTACGGACAAGAGATATGGAATAGTCAGGGGGTAATCCCTAATGATAATGAAAGGAGATAGGTTAGAGAGGAAGATTCTTAATCGGTATAAACTATTGATAGGTTTTGTTTTCTTGAGTTTATCTTTATTGGTAGTCACTTCCTGTGTCTTTGCTCATAAGGTAAATATCTTTGCCTATGTGGAAGGTAACATAGTATACACTGAAAGTTATTTTTCTGACGGGAAGAAAGTGGAGGGTGGAAGAGTTGAAGTATACGATAGCCAGGGGAATAAGTTACTGGAGGGCGAAACTGATAAGCACGGTCAATTCAATTTTAAAGTCCCCAAAAAAGATGATTTAAAGATAATCCTGATTGCTACTCTGGGCCATAGGGCCTCCTACATTCTCTCAAAAGATGAGCTTGCGGATCTTGTAGCGACACCCGGGTCAAAAGAGTTGGAGTCTGAAGGCGTAGAGAATATACAAGTTGACTTAGATCGCATCAAGAAAGTTATAGATAGTTCTCTTGATGAAAAATTAAAACCCATTATGAGAGAACTTACCAGAATGCAGCAAAAACAGATATCCTTTACAGAGGTGATAGGGGGGATTGGTTACATTTTTGGCATTATGGGAGTCATCTTCTATTTTGTCAGTAAAAAGAAAGGTTAAGAAATGCATCTACCGGAGATTGATAAATTTGCTCACCTTAAATCACCTCTACATTCCTGGGATCCGAGGGTAAAGATAATTTCCATTTCTATCTTGATCTTCTCCGTTGTTCTTGTTCGTAACCTCCAGGTAGCTTTGGTGGGGTTTTGTCTGACAACTGTCCTGATTTTTCTCTCCAGGATTCCTTTTTCTTTTGTTTTCTTTCACCTGAAATGGGTTCTTTTATTCACTCTTGCACTTTCTGCTATACTCTCCTTCACGATTTCCGGTAACCTCTTATTTCGATTGTTGTTCCTGAGCATCTCCCGGGAGGGAGTTAATCTCGGTATACTGATAAGTTTGAGAGCAATCACTGCTACTTTACTTATATTTCTCATGATGGGAACAGCTAAGTTTAGTTTGAGCCTTAAAGCTCTTCAAAAAATGAGAATTCCGGATAAACTTGTGCAACTTCTTATGTTCACCTATCGATACATTTTTCTCTTCATGGATGAGGAAAGAAAAATGATTGTGGCGGCTAACTCCCGGGGAGGGTTAAAAAGAAGAGATTTTTCTACTCTTAAGACAATTGGGGGTATAGCGGGGATGTTGTTAGTCCGGAGTTTTGAAAGGACAGAGCGCATAAGAGAGGCTATGTTTTCTCGGGGATATAATGGTAAATTAAACATTATAGACGAGTTTACTCTCAACTCCGGGGACTTTATTAAGGCATCTATAACTATAGCTGTTGCTTTGATGTTGAATTTCCCCTGGGTGATGAAATGAGAGAAGTTATAAGCATAAGAAATCTTGAGTATATCTATCCAGACGGAACTAAAGCTCTTGAAGATATAAATTTGGATATCTTTAAGGATGAATCTGTAGGTTTAATAGGTCCCAATGGAGCCGGTAAATCCAGTCTTCTTCTTCATTTGAATGGAATTCTCAGGGGTACAAAGGGTGCAGTTAAAGTCTTAGGAATGGAGATAGAAGATAAAAACCTGGCAAAGATAAGACAAAAAGTAGCTATAGTATTTCAAGAGCCGGATGATCAACTATTTATGCCAACTGTTTTTGACGATGTTGCTTTTGGTCCACTAAATTTAGGTTATTCCAAAGAAAAGGTAAAGGAAAGGGTAAAAAAAGCCTTAAAAAAGGTCAGAATGGAAGATTATGAGGATAAATGCTCTCATCATTTAAGTCTTGGGGAAAAGAGAAAAGTCTCCATAGCTACTGTTTTATCAATGGATCCCGAAATTTTAATCCTGGATGAACCTACTATTAGTCTTGATCCCAGAGCGAGGAGAGAGTTAATCGAATTTCTTAAAGAGTTGAATATGACTAAAATAATTGCCGGTCATGATCTGGAGCTAATTGTTGAAATTTGCTCGAGAGTAGTTCTCTTAGATGAGGGTAAAATAATAACTAATGGGAATCCTAGGGAAGTCCTCCGTAATAGATCGCTCATGGAATTGCATGGTTTAGAGGTTCCTTTATCTTTACGACAACAAAAAATAACAAGGTAAAAAATTTTCTTAAAAAGGGGTAAGGAATGAAAGCAATAATACTGGAGAAAGTATCCTCAGTAGAAAATAAACCTTTGAAATTGGTTGAATTGCCGGTTCCCGAACCAAGTCCAGAAGAAATTTTGATAAAGGTTTTGGCTTGTGGGATTTGTCATACTGAGCTCGACGAAATCGAAGGACGACTCCCGGTAAAATTTCCCGTAATTCCCGGTCATGAAATTATAGGAAGGGTAGAGAAATTGGGTGCAAAAGTAACTAAATTTAGGAAAGGAGATCGAGTAGGAATTGCTTGGATTAATTTTAGCTGCGGAGAATGTAATTTCTGCCAAGAAGGAAGAGAGAATTTATGCGCGAAATTTCGAAGCACTGGATGTAATGTCAATGGTGGTTATGCTGAATTTACTCTTGTCTCGGAGGATTTTGCCTATCCCATTCCTGAAAGATTTTCAAATTCTCAAGCAGCTCCTCTTTTATGCGCCGGAGCAATCGGGTATAGGGCCTTAAACCTAACTAAGCTTCGTGATGGTCAATTTCTTGGTCTCTATGGTTTTGGAGCCTCAGCTCATATCGTTATTCAAATAGTTAAATATAAGTATCCAAATTCCAAAGTTTTTGTCTTTACCAGGCCACATCAAAAAGAACATCAAAATTTGGCCAGGAGATTAGGAGCTGATTGGACAGGGGCAACAGGGGATTCCCCGCCGGAGAAGCTTAACTGTGCTATTGATTTTACTCCTGCCTGGAAGCCTGTAATTTGTGCCTTAGAAGCTATGGGAAGGGGAGGTAGACTTGTCATTAATGCGATTCGAAAAGAGAACAAAGATAAAGACTCTCTTTTAGCCTTAGATTATGCAAAACATCTCTGGCAGGAAAAAGAAATAAAAAGTGTAGCTAATATTACCAGAAAAGATGCTCAGGATTTTTTGCTTTTAGCTGCTAAAATTCCTATCCTTCCCCGAGTTCAGGAATTTAAATTAGAAGAAGCCAATGAAGCTTTAATTATGCTTAAACAGGGAAAGCTCCAGGGAGCTGGTGTGTTAAGAATATCTGATTAAAATATCCTCTGAAAACTTCGATTGCCTTGACAAAATATTTTCTTTGGATATAATGTATACAATTCCGATAAATTTAGTAGAAAATAATCGGAGAGGTCGTATGAGACTTTCTACAAGAGGTCGTTATGGCGTAAGAGCAATGATAGATTTAGCTTCTCATTACGGTCAAGGTCATATTTTGCTAAAGGATATAGCAAGAAGGCAGGGAATTTCTGATAAGTACCTGGAGCATCTTCTCATTTCTCTTAAGTTAGCTGGTTTAGTAAAAACTATTCGCGGGGCCCATGGAGGATACATTTTAGCTAAACCACCTGTTCAAATAAAGCTCAGTCAGGTAATAAAAGTTCTGGAGGGTTCCCTTGCTCCTGTAGAGTGTGTTGATGATCCTAAAGTATGCACCCGAAGAGAACTTTGTGTAACCAGAGATGTCTGGAAGGAAATAAAAGAAGCAATAGATAGGATATTAGAATCCATAAGTTTAGAAGATTTGGTGGAGCGAGAGAAGAAGAAGGAACAAAGCAAGGTATAGTTTACAACATTTAGTTATCAGTTTACACGAGTGAATACAAAGATATTTTGAGAATATAAAATATTATCCATAGGGATAATTATTAGTTGAATAGTAACAGAATTTTTTTCGGAGAGAAAAATAAAACTTCCAGAAATAGGCAAAATTTCACCAGAAGTATTTAATGAACTCATTTATCCAAGACTGGGGGCAAAAAGAAAAGAAGTATTAGTTGGTCCTCAACACGGGGTGGATGTGGGAATAGTAGAAATTGGAGATAAGGCAGTAGCTCTTACTACTGATCCAGTTTTTATCGTTCCTGAATATGGTTTCAAGAGAGCAGCCTGGTTTGCCATACATATTTTAATCTCGGATGTAGTTACCAGTGGTTTAAAGCCTACTTATATAGCTATCGATCTTAACCTTCCTGTAGAAATTACTGAAGAAGAACTAAAGACTGTATGGGAAGTAATCGATAAAGAATGTAAAAAATTAGATATAGCTATTGTTTGTGGTCATACAGCTCGCTATGAAAATTGTCATTATCCGATGGTAGGAGGAGCCACAGTTCTTAGCGTAGGAGATAAAGATAAGTATGTTAGCCCCGCGCTAATAAGGAAGGGAGATAAGATAATTATCACTAAGGGGCCAGCTATTGAAGCCAGTGGAATCTTTGCTACTATGTTCCCCGGTCTTCTGAGAGAGAAATTCGGAGATGATTTTGCTCAAGAGGCACAAAGATTATTTTATAAAATGTCAGTTGTAGAAGATGCACTAACTTCCTGTAGTGTGGGAATAAGAGAAAATGGAGTTACGGCAATGCACGATGCTACAGAATGTGGTATTTGGGGAGGATTATATGAGATTGCCCAAGCTAGCGGATACGGCCTAGTTATCGATAAGGAGAAAATAGTCATTGAGCCCTGTGTAAAAGAAATTTGTGAACTTTTCAAAATTGATCCCTATAAGTCAATTAGCGAGGGAACATTGATCCTTACCTGTAAACCTCATAAATCAGAAGAAATTGTTACAACTCTTAGTAAAAAGGGTATTTTAGCTTCAATTGTTGGAGAAATAGTAAATTTAAATCAAGGGATTATTCTTATAGAGGAAGGAAAGGAAAAAGAGTTAGAACATCCAAGAGTGGACCCTTTCTGGGATGCTTTTTACCAAGCGTTAAAAGAGTATAAAGCAAAATAGGCTTAGATTTAGGAGTTAACCAAGATTTGGTAATCTTTTTAGTTTAGAGTAGGACCAAGGTAGCGCACTCTTAGGAATTACTGAATTCTGGCTCGGGTTCAAAAGAGGAGGAAGGCTACCAATTTTTTTGAGCCTCAATGTTTATTATTCCGATAGACTTAGTAAAAATTTTTAGTCTTCCCATTGCCAATTTATCTGAATGAACACAAAGAAGGATTTGTCTTAAGTTTGAGGATAAACCCTGGATATATTTTTAACCTTGAGTAAAAGAAGTTGATGAGAACTAATGGTTGAAATAGTAAAATTAAAAGGAGGAAAACCAAAAAATGGTAAAAATAGCAAGTGATGTAACCAAGCTTATTGGAAATACCCCCTTAGTGAAATTAAATAAGATAGGTGCGGGGATAGGCACAAATTTGGTAGCCAAACTTGAATCGTTCAATCCTTGCGGGAGCGTTAAGGATAGGATTGGTGTGAGTATGATAGAAGACGCTGAGAAAAGAGGGTTAATTAAAAAGGATACGGTAATTATTGAACCCACCAGCGGGAACACAGGGATTGCATTAGCTTTTGTATGTGCTGCGAAGGGTTATCATTTAATCCTCACTATGCCAGATACAATGAGCATGGAACGAAGAAAGCTTTTAAAATTATTTGGAGCAGAGCTTATTCTTACTCCTGGCTCTGAAGGGATGAAGGGAACAGTAGAAAAAGCAGAGGAGTTATCATCTAAAATCCCCAATTCTTTCATCCCGCAACAATTTAAAAACCCAGCTAATCCTGAAATTCATAGAAAGACAACCGCTGAAGAAATATGGCGAGATACTGAGGGTAAAATAGATATACTAGTTGCTGGTGTGGGCACCGGGGGGACCATTACTGGTGTAGCCGAGATGATAAAAAAAAGAAGACCTGATTTTAGGACTATTGGTGTAGAGCCAGCTAACTCGCCTATTCTTTCTGGAGGAAAGCCTGGACACCATAAAATCCAGGGTATAGGAGCAGGATTTATCCCCGAAGTTTTAAAAATGGATCTGGTGGATGAGGTTATTCCAGTGAAAGATGAGGAAGCAGAAGAAATGAGTAGAAGATTAGCTAAAGAAGAAGGAATATTAGCTGGTATATCCTCAGGAGCAGCAACCTGGGCTGCTTTGGAGGTAGCAAGAAGGAAAGAGAATGAAGGCAAATTTATAGTGGTAATTTTACCTGATACGGGGGAGCGTTATTTATCTACTTTAGAAGAAAAAGAGGAAAGAAATGTTTAATGCCTTAAAAGAAGATATTTGCACTGTCTTTGCCAGAGATCCGGCAGCAAGAAGCTTGCCCGAGATTATCTTTTGTTACCCGGGACTCCATGCTTTATGGTTTCACCGTGTAGCTCACTGGTTTTGGACACACAAATTTTTTTTCTTAGCACGATTTATTTCTCATATTAGCCGTTTTTTAACAGGTATAGA
>JAGGVN010000100.1 GCA_021158005.1 Candidatus Aerophobota bacterium
GGAAACAGGTTTAGAAGCAAGCATTGCGGGAGTATCCTGGCTTATGATATTACTGATAATTTTATACCTTATTCCACAACATTTTATAATTTTAGCAGAAGAGCGTTTTTGTCTCAAGTTTTTTAAATTTATGGAATACAGGTAAACTGTATGGAAAGACAGTAAGGTAATGAGGGAGGTAAGTAATTAAAATGTTAAATAATTTTTGGACCAATCCACTTTCCTGGATAGGTATCTATCTAATAGGATATGTAATAACAATAGTAATCCTCTCCTTGCCTGAAGGATTAAGCAAAATTAGAAACAAAATACCTAAGTTTCTTATTAGAGTCTTTGTTTTTTTTACCTTTATAATGCCTATAATTGTCTTACCGTTCACCAAGGGATCAAGAATAGCAATTCCAATGCCTGCTGCCTTAATTGTGGGGATAACTCTCTTAGGAATAAGTTTCCTTATCAAGATATTAGCTCAAAGACAGATAGGGGTATCTCCTGTTTTAAAAAGCAAAACAAAATTGGTTACAAAAGGTTTATACAAAATTGTTAGACATCCTTTATATATGAGTCAGGGGCCATTAGCTATGGGTATGGCTGTTCTCTTTCGCTCAACAAATGCTCTTTTGTTTTCTATTCCTTATTTTTTTTCTTATTTACTCCTTATATATTTTGAAGAGAAAAATCTTCTAAAGGAGTACGGAGAAGAATACCTGAAATACAGGAAAAAGGTTCCCTATAGACTCATTCCAAAGATAATTTGAATAAAAAGAGAATGGTTGACAAATATTTTTTTAAAATATAATTGTAATTGAGATGCAATTACAATTATATTCCTTAGAAGTATAATCTTAAAGGAATAGCATCATGAGGTTTAATTTAAAGATAAAAAGCTTAGTGTAAGATAGTTTAATAAAGCTTTAAGAGGTGAGAAAATGAGTAAGGATTATTCTCTATATCCAGGGCGATTCTTTAAAAAATCTGAACGGCTGCGCAGTCATCATCAGGCACTATCGCCTCTTTTTGCTTTCTATTCGGAGGAACCTGATTTTGCTGGACATCTCAGACATTTATCTCTGGATACCTCACGACGAAGAACCATATACATTCATATTCCTTTTTGTACCAGAAACTGCACTTTCTGCAATCTAAACCGTATAAAGAAATTACCACCCGAGGATTACTATAAACTAATAATCCGGGAAATTAAGACCTATGCTTCTTATCAATATGTTAGTGAAGGAGTTTATAATGCTATCTATTTTGGTGGAGGTACCCCTACTACTCTTTCTACCTTAGGCTTGAAGAAGATCTTGCGTACTTTGCGCTCGTCCCTAACATTAGCCCCGGATGCTGAAATAACTGTTGAAACTACTGTTTTTGATTTAACAAAGGAGAAAATCTCTATGTTTAAAGAAGAAGGTGTAAATCGCTTGAGTATTGGTGTGCAGACTTTTTCTGATAAAGGAAGACGCTTGCTTGGGCGAAAAGGAACCGCTCAGGAAGTAATAGATAAAATAACCTTTATCCGTGAAAGCGGTTTCCAAAATGTGGGTATAGACTTAATCTACAACTATCCCGGGCAATCAGAGGATGAGTTAAATAAGGATTTGAGTAACATAGAGTCGTTGGATTTAGCTGGTTTAAGTTTTTACTCTCTGATTCTCCACCCAAAATCAGCTCTTTACCGGATGGTTAATACAGGAAAGTGTGCTCCCTTAGGAGACTTGAAGCAGGAGTGGAATTACTTCAATCTCATCTTAGATCGGCTTCTGAAACGAGGTTTTAGTTTTCTTGAACTTACGAAACTGGTTCAACCGAACAGGGATAGCTACAATTATATTCGGATCAGGTACGAAAATGGGGATACTCTCGCTCTTGGAGCTGGTGGGGGTGGTCGACTGGGAGATGTAATTTACTTCAATTCCCCTAATCTTAATATTTACCGTCAGCAAGTGAAAAGTTCTGTGGGTTTGCCTAAGAGAGGATTTTCAATAGATTACCGATATGATATTGCTCACCGTCTGATAGGAAAATTGCAGTTTGGACAACTGAAGCAAGTGGATCTGGACTTCTTTAAAGAAGACTCAAAATACTTACAGCGGCTGACAAAGGATTTGGTTATAGATGGCCTTCTGCAAACTCATTCTGCTCACTTTTCTCTAACCAGAAAAGGCATCTTTTGGGGAAACAATATCGGACAGGAGTTTGCGAGAGTTTTAGTAAGATTACTTGCTCATAAGACAAAGAATAAAAATAAATAGGAGGTAAGAAAAGATGAAAAAAGTAGTTTTAGGAGTAACGGTAGTAATAGTTTTAGTGATGAGTCTTTTTGTAGCTTCTTTCGCTTCTACAAAGGAAGAAATGACTCACAGGACGATTACCATTGTAGATTCTGCAGGAAGGGAACTTGAGTTGCCGTATCCTCTTGAGAGAGTTGTTGTTCTTAATCCGCCCAATGCCGAGATTATGCGAGCACTGGGAGTAACGGATAGAATTGTGGGGATAAGCGGAACTATAGCTAAGAAACCCGGTTACTGGAAAGATTTGAGTAAAAAACCTGTGATGGCAGCCCGTGCCCATGGTGAGCCCGATTACGAAAAAATTGTAGAGTTAAGTCCACAAATTGTGCTTACTTATGGCACACATCCTGCGGTTGATATAGAGAAGATAGCCAAGACGCTAGCTCCGGCGGGTATCAAGGTTGTGGGGATAGATTGTTATAAGATTAAGACTCTCTTTAGGGATATAACTACTCTGGGGACAATTTTTGGAAAGGTGGAACCATCTGCTGAACTTAATGGGTTTTTCCAGAATATGCTAAAGACAGTGGAAATCAGGGTGAAGGATTTAAAGGCAGATGAGGAAGTGCGAGTCTATGCTGAACATCACGGAAAAGATTACACAAGTTTTGGTCCGGGTTCGGAGTGGCATGAAATGATACTTAAAGCCGGGGGTAGCAACATTTTTGCGGATGCACCTGCACCCTATTCCGAGGTAGATCCAGAGATGTTAATTGAAAGAAATCCTGAGATAATCCTAAAAGATGTTAGAAGAGCTCCCAAGATGGGATATGGTATAACTGATACAGTACCTATGGATGCTTATATAAGTGGACTGAGGGAGCGCCCCGGATGGAGTAAGATAGATGCAGTAAAGAATAAAAAAATTTACTTAATTTCCTCATCACTGGGAGCAGGACCAACAAAGCTTATAACAATCCTTTATTTTGCTAAGATCTTTCATCCAGAGCTTTTTGCAGATGTTGACCCTAATGCTATGCTCCAAGAATACTACGAAAGATTTCAAGGTGTAGAGCTTAAGGGGATATTCATTTATCCAGAGAAATGAAAAATCAAGTAGTTAAGATTAAGACAAACAACCTTCCTTGCAGTGAGCTTTATTCCAGGTTCACAGCAAGGAAGGCTCTATTTATGCTGGCTTGCCTTGTCCTCCTTGGAATCTCGGCATTAGTTGCAACCTCACTGGGAGGAGCGGATCTAAGTATAAAGGATGTAGTCTATACTGTTATAGCTAAGATATTTCCCTTCAGTAATGTGAAGATTAGCTCCATTGCCAGTGTTATTGTTTGGCATCTTAGACTCCCCAGGATTGTAATGGGAATTATTGCCGGGGCAGGACTGGCCATTGCTGGAGCAGTGATGCAGGGAGTTTTAAGAAATCCCTTGGTGAGCCCTTTTACTGTAGGAGTCTCTTCTGGAGCTACCCTGGGAGCATCTATAGCTATGATTCTTGGATTTAGCTTGGTAGGGAGCGAAACATATATCGTGATAGCAAATGCCTTCCTCTTTGCTATGGGCACTACTTTTCTAATCTTAGGAATTGGGAGGCTGAGAGGGATAACCCCGGAGTCGTTTATATTAGTGGGGATTTCTTTAATGTATTTCTTCGGGGCTATCACTGGTTTCCTGCAATATATTGCCACAGAAGGAGAACTCGCTGAGGTAATTCATTGGACATTTGGAACTCTTACCGGTTCAAACTGGAAAAACATATTGATAGTCTTAATTATAATACTAACCTGCTTTCCTTTTTTGATAAGATATTCCTGGGACTTAAATGCTATGGCTTCAGGAGGAGATGAAGTTGCTACTACCTTAGGAGTTAATTGTGGCCGGGTAAGAATAGTGTGTATGGTATTGTCAGCACTTATCACTGCCAGTATTATTTGTTTTACGGGAATAATAGGATTTATCTGCCTGGTAGCACCTCACATAACCCGGCTGATAATCGGAGGAGACCATAGATTTCTCTTGCCCTGTTCAGGCATTATCGGTGCTATACTGCTTCTTATTGCTGATACCATTGGAAGGACAATCATCTCTCCTATTATAATTCCGGTAGGGATTGTGATTTCCTTTATAGGAGCTCCGTTTTTCTTCTACTTATTAATGACAAGAAGGAGACAATATTGGCAATAAAACTTAAAGTAAGGGGTGTTAGCTTTAATTATGGTAGCAGACCTGCTCTGAAGAATATTACTTTGAGCATAAACGAAGGGGAAGTAGTAAGCCTGGTGGGTCCCAATGGTTCGGGAAAAACCACACTTATTAAATGTATTAATAAGGTTTTAAAGCCTAAGCAAGGGACAATTTTAATAAAAGGAAGAGATATAAAAAAGATAAAACTAAAAGGGCTTTCCAGGCTTTTGGGTTATGTTCCTCAAAGCGCTGCTCATTTCTTTCCTTCTACAGTATTTGATACAGTATTGCTGGGAAGAAAGCCCTATGTAAATTGGAGGATAAGCCCCCGAGATAAGGAAACTGTCTCTCAGATACTTTCTTTAATGGGACTCGAAGGTATGGCACTCCGACAGTTCAATGAGCTAAGTGGAGGAGAAAGACAAAAAGCTCTTATAGCAAGGGCTTTAGCTCAAGAACCACAGGTTCTTCTTTTTGATGAGCCTACCAGTAATCTTGATTTGAGACATCAGCTCGAGGTATTAGGCATTGTTAAATCTGCAGTAAAGAAAAAAGAAATAGTAGCTATAATGGCAATGCATGATTTAAACCTGGCATCCAGATTTTCTGACAAGATTATTTTCCTATGTAAAGGAAAAATACACGACATCGGAGAACCAAGGAGAGTACTTACCCGAGAAAATATAAGGAGAGTCTACGGTGTGGATGTCATTATAAGTAAGAATTTGGGAAATCCTCATATTATACCGATAGCTCCTACTGCCGCCGAGGAGTGAGAAAGTTACATGAAGTTCCAAACCCTGCCTTGAAAAGAAATATTATCAAGCTATTATATATTTATGTTTAAAGAATCTGATATCTTAAAAGTAGTAAAAGAAGATATATTAAGAATATTAAGTGAAAGAAGGAGGAAAGTTCCCTTAAAACTTATAAAAGCAGAAATTGGAGTTTCTCATCCTTTTATATCTAAAGGAGTTAAAGACCTTAGAAAGGAAAATTTGGTGTGCATTGGAGGAGATTTAATTAGCTTGACAAAGGATGGAGAGGATAAAGCAAAAGATATTTTAAGAAAACATCTTGTTCTGGAAAATTATTTTAAGCGAACTATAAATGAAACTGAGGCCGAGGCACATAAAAAAGCTCATATTCTTGAGCATTATATTTCTGAAGAAGTTGTCAAGAATATTAAAAAAATATCTACATTTAAAGAAAAAGAGATATCTTTGAGAGAGCTTGATTTGCATAAAGAGAGTTTAATTATTGATATTACTATCCCTGATAATGAACTGTTTGAAAGAGTGGTTAGTATGGGGATATTTCCCGGAGAAAAAATAAGGTTAACAAATAAAATCCCGGGCGGTATTATCGTTAAGATAAAAAACAAAAAATTTGCTCTGGACAAAGGCATAGCAAAAGAAATTAAAGTGTTAAAATATGAAAAATCTTAAAATACTCTTAATTGGTCAACCCAATGTAGGAAAATCTTCATTACTTAACGCATTGGTTGGGCCAAGAGTTATAGTGTCCAATTATCCAGGAACTACGGTTGAGGTAATTCAGGCTGAAAAAATTTTTGATGATACAAAAGTGAATTTTAAAGATACCCCAGGGATATACTCTATTTCTGATAGAAGTGAAGAGGAAAAAGTTACTGAGAATGTCTTATTTGAAGAGAAATTAGATGGGGTAATAGTAATTGCTGATGCAACTTCACTTGAAAGAAGTCTCTATATGACTTTACAAATATTGGAAGCTCGGATACCTACCGTTTTAGTCTTAAATTTTGTAGAGGATGCTAAAAAGAGAGGAATAGAGATTGATTATAAAAGACTGGAAAGAATTCTTCATATTCCTGTTATTCTTATAAATCCTTTAACAAAAAAAGGAATAAATGAGCTTATAAATACGATTTTAAAAATTGAAAGAATATCAAGAGGGGATTTCGTAGTTAAATACGATGATCATATAGAAAAAGCAGTAAATAAAATATCTACTCAAATTAAAGGAAGCTTGCCCAAAAGGTTTGTCGCTTTAAGGATTTTAGAGGAAGATAAAGATTTTTATAAATATCTGAAGAGTGAAAAAATAATCAGAGACTCCAAGGAAGACTTAAAAGAGCATCCAAAAGTTGCAGAAGATATATCTATAACCAGATATGGTACCGCTTCATTTATAGCAGAAAAGGTTACCCGAATAATTCCTTTGAAGAAAGAAAAAGGAAAGATCCAGGAAATAATAGATAACGCTCTCTTACATAAAATTTGGGGTCCGCTTACTACTGGTTTATCTTTTCTTGTTATCTTTGGGACATTATTATATCTTGGCAATTTCACTCAGAAGATTCTTATGAACTTGACAGAGAGCCTTTTATCTTCCTTGGGTATAGCGAAATACTCTCTTATCACTATGATATTAGCCCAGGGTTTAACCGGACTTGCAGCAGGTGTTTCTGTTGCTTTACCTTATGTATTCTTGTTTTATTTATTCTTAAATTTATTAGAAGATGTAGGGCTTCTCTCCAGGTTTATTGTTAATACAGAAAAATTTTTTAAAAAAATAGGTTTACCTGGCAACTCGTTTATTCCTTTAATTCTGGGCTTAGGTTGCACTGCGCCAGCAGTTAGAGCTACCCGAATTTTACCTTCTAAGAAAGAACAATTTCATGCTGCTTCCTTATTTGCTTTTGTACCTTGCTCCAGTAGAATTGCTATAATAATAGGGATAGTTGGATTTTATGGAGGCATAAAGTTAGCTCTCTTTGTCTTTGCTACTTCATTAATTGCTGGTTTAATTTGGGCTTTGGGAATAAAAAGACTTATTCATATAAATAATGAGCCTTTACTCCTGGAATTACCTCCTTATAGAAAGCCTTTAATCAAAAATGTTCTTGTTAAAAGCTGGATTAGAATGAAAGATTTTGTGTTTATAGTTATACCCTTGTTGGTACTGGGGGGAATAGCCATTGGCATTCTGGATATATTAGAACTTACTAATATTATAGTAAAGCCTTTTTCGCCAATTACTACCTGGCTAAAATTACCTGTCGTAACCATCATTCCTCTGGTATTTGGATTTTTACAAAAGGATTTAACTGGAGCAATGCTTTTATCAGTTTTAGGTAGTAAAATATCTTTAGCTCTGACACCTCTGCAAATTTATACTTTTGGGGTAGCTTCTACAATCGGAATTCCATGTATAATTGCATTGGGAATACTTATCAAAGAATTTGGGTATAAAAAGGCATTACTTTTGACCGGGGCATCAATAGCTTACGGTCTTCTATTTGCTGGCTTATCCTGGAGAATATTCTCAACTTTTTACCATTAGTCCATTTGATTTTTCTCAATTTAATGTCTAAGTTTGATATTTAGTATATACACGAAAATTGTCTGTAATTAGCTACAATTAAGCAGTTTTTATGTTTTTCAGATAAATCATCTCTCAACAAAGGGTAAATCTCTTATTTAATATTAAAACTTAAATACTCGCCAAAGCTTTATATATCTTTCTTCTGTTCGGACACTCTCTAAGAATTTAATAAATTGGGAATGGAGTCTTCTGGCTATATCTTTATATTTAGAGAAAACATTCCTTTCTTGTTTCGGGTCTTCAGGAAGATAATAAAGTTCTGGTTCTACCTTTTTACCCATTCTTCTCTGAATTCTTACCTTTCCATCGACAATCAGAGTCTGGTACTCTTTTTTCTCTCCTTCCTCCAAACCGAAAATAAAGACCCAATCCTTAGTAGTAAGAGTAACTCTTTGACCTCCTGCTGAGCCGTGAATGATAGAAGGAGAACTAACGGTAAAGTCACGTAGTTTCTTTTTTTCTCTTTTTATCAAGGGTAAAAGAGATTTACCTTCAATAGTCTGGGGATTTTCTGCTTTTGTTAATTCTATAATGGTTGCGGTAATATCCGGAGGTTGCACAAAGCCAAAAATATGAGAAGGTTTTGTTTGAGGAAGGTGAATTATTAAAGGAATATGGGTTACTTCCTGATATAAAGGGGCTAAGCTCTGATACTTCTCGGTAATTATACTTTTTCCTATGAGACCATGTTCTCCGTGATAAAAACCGTGGTCAGTAGTAAAAATTATGGCTGTATTTTCAAATAGACCTAAATCTTCTATTTTCTGAAATAGTCTTCCTACCCATCTATCGACTAAAGTTACCTCCCCGGCATAGTGAGCCCGAATATGCTTCAATTCTCTCTCAGTAAGGTAATTGCAAGGTCCATAGACAGGATAAATCACCTCCTCTCCTTCATAATTTTCATCATAAAGATCTACATAATAATGTGGAGGATCCCAGGGTTCATGAGGGTCAAAAGTATCTACATAAAGAAAAAATTTTTCTTTGTAATTTTTTTCCAACCATTTTTCTGCTTCTCGCATTGTTTGAGCGCAGTAATAATCTTCCTCGGAATGCCGGAGTAAGCTATTGCGCATCATCTGTCTTACCCGCTCAGGATTTCTGAGTTTTTCGGGAGAGGCAGGAAGCTTAATATTATGAGGAGAAGTTGTGAGAGGATCCCCTTCCTGTCCTCGAATTTTAATCCATCCTGAAAATCCTCGCTGATAATTATATCCGGGAGCTGTTATATGAGGAGTATCAGCAATAAACATAGTTTGATAACCCGCTCTATTTAAAACTTCTGAGATTACTACTTCCTCGGAAGTTAGAGGAGACCAATCAGAATAAGTAAAGGTAAAGCGGCCGGTAAATAAATCTCTACGATTGGGAACGGTAGGGAAGGAAGCAATATAAGCATCTTCGAAAACAAAAGAGTGTTTAGCAAATTTATCAATGTTGGGAGTAGAAATCCACTCATTTCCATAACAACCAAGATGATCCCTTCTTAATGTATCGGCCACAATTAAAATAATATTCATTCCTCTTTTCCCCCTTTTATTTAACATTAATGTCAATAGTTTTAAGTTTAAACGCCAATTTTTTCAAGATTTATCCCCCGCTACCCCGGAGTATCATCCCCAAACTGGTAGCCTCAGAATTTATCTCCAATATACTTTAGGAAGTCTGAAATTACGGTTACCTTAGTCGGGGTAAAACCTCACCTCCATAATTTATAACTCCTATTTTCGCCTTTCTTCCCCGCTTTCTCAGGGCAATTTCTAAGGCTTCCTCTAAACTATCGGCATGCTTAAAACCCATCTTTTCTTTCTGCTCCCAGGATAAACCTTCAGAAATACAGATAATATCGGTACGCTCTTTAACGAGAGTATGTTGAAGTAAAGCATGGGCACATACAAGATCCTCAATTTTCTTTTCTCTAATTAGCCTCTTTATCTGATTATACGACTTATTTCCATATTTTTCCAGTTCTGAGTGGACAGAAGAGATACCTTCAGGCATAGAAGCCAAAAAGATCACCGTTCCATTCTTTCTAACACCGTGTTGAGCATAAAGAAGGGGTTTCATTGCCTGCCAGTAATCTATATCTACGGGATAAGCGCTTAATATGAGAATATCAGCCAATTCTGGAATCTTGCGTTCATAAATCTTCTTAGCTACCTCCACCCCCTTTCTATGCGCCTTTACAGGATCACCACCAACAACTTCCACTATCTCCCCTTTACTATTAAGCACTGTATTAATAATAAAATTTAATCCGGCAATTTTTGCAACCTTCTCCATTTCTAATCGAACTTCATTTTCTGGATTTCCTGCAAAATCAAGGAAATTATCTTTTTTTGCAGGAATAAGATGAGTTCTGGCAGTAGCTTCCCAGGAAGAAATTCCCGGCTGAATTATTTTTGCTCCTCCGCTATAGCCGGCAAGACAATGGGGAGTAATATTACCCACTCCTATTAAATAATCAGATTCATAGGAAATCTTATTAATCTTAACCGGGATACCGCTCCCAGTTGAACCTATATAAACAAAATTGGATTCGTCTTTCCATTCATGATTTAAAACTTCTACTCTTTCGGTAACTTTTTTCCCGAAGCACCTTTCTATTTCTTTCTTACTCATATAACGATGAGTTCCCAGAGCAATAATTAGAGTAATATCCTTATCGGGCACCCCAGCTTCATTTATTTCATCTAAAAGAACCGGGAAAATTTTTCTCCGAGGAGTGGGCCTGGTTATATCATCTCCTAAAATAACTATCTTCATTCCTTCTTTTATTTCCTGGATTAAAGGAGCTGAAGAGACAGGATTTCTTAGCGATTCTTTAATAGATTCTTCCTCGTTCTTTAATCCTGGTAAATCTCCTGGTGATAAGGAATATATAAAATTCTCTTCAGGAATTTCTACCTTAACCTCTTTTTCTGCATATTTTAAGTTTATTTTCATTACTTTTCTATCTCTCCTTATTAATTTGATTCCCTCAATGAGTCGATTGCTCCGGGACTATGTCCATCTGCTCCTAAGATTTCTTCAGCACTATCCTCAAAAATCATCAGGTTGCCGCTATCAATTATCCCTTTGTTTGAGTTTCTTTTTTATCAATCTGTAGGGAAAATTTCCTTCCACTTTTTAAATAAAGTATTTTCTTCCTCATCCGAAAGTTTTCTTCTAAAAGGAGCTCTACAATAACCAGCATCTATTCCTCTCAATTTTAAAGCAGCTTTCCAGGCCGGTTGTCCTCCACTTGCCTTTAAAAGAGAAATTATTCGGGTAATTTTACTTTGAAGCTCCATTGCCTCTTTAATCCTTCCTTGATGGAAGTAATTATAGATTTTAACAAAGATATCGGGTAAGATATTCTGAGTAGAACCGATACAACCCGCTACTCCCATAGTTAAAGCTGGAAGAAATAACTCATCAGGCCCTGAAAAAGCAATCCATTTTCCTTCTAACCTTTGAAGGAGGTCCTGAAGCAGGTAAAAATCAGAATGAGTATATTTAATACCAATAATATTTTCAATTTCTCCCAATTTAACGAGTTTTTCATTAGGGAGGAATATTCCGGTAGTCACCGGAATATAATAGATAAAAAGAGGCAGTGAGGTTGCCCGGGATAACTTTGCGTAATAATCATAAATTTCAGAGAAACTATAGCGGTAATATAGAGGAGGAAGAGAAGAGATAGCATCTAATCCTATTTTTTCTGCATGTTTAGAAAGTTCTATTGCTGAATGGGTATTATAAGTTCCTACCTGAGCTATAATCTTAACTTCTTCTTTTACCTCATCCTTAACAATTTCAGCCACTAATCTCCTTTCGCTAACATCCATAAGTAAACCTTCCCCTGTGCCCCCACAAATATATAGTCCATTAACTCTATTAGAGATGAGAAAATTTACCAGTTTTCGAAGTCTCTTTTCATCAACCTTCTCTTTTTCATCAAAAGGGGTAATCAAAGCTGGATATACTCCATAAAATTTATTATTCATTGTCTCTCCTCGGATTAATTTATTCTATTTCTTCACGGTCGCAATGAAGACATCTTCTCGCTTCTTCTATTGCTTGCTTTAAGCTAAACCCTCCTCTTACTTCCTGAAAACCTATTTTTCTTTCCTCAAAAGGAAGGATAGGAGGAATTTGCCTTGCTCTTTCTTTAAGATATTCTGCCTCATCATAGTTCGTTTTTACTACCTCCCTCTGCTCAGAAACAATAACTCCCTTACCTCCTAAATATTTATCGATGGCAACAGCTGCTTTTCTTCCGGCAGCAACAGCTTCCACAATGGTAGCTGACCCAGTGACAACATCACC
>JAGGVN010000135.1 GCA_021158005.1 Candidatus Aerophobota bacterium
GCTAATATGCCCACCAAAGCCCAAAAATTACCCATAATATCGGAGATTATTTTTAAGGGTAATACAATCTTTTCTTCACAGGAAATTAAGGAACTAATGATTAATAAACCAAACGAGCCTCTTGACCCTCTCTCTTTAAAAAGAGATATTGAGACTATCTCTATGTTTTATCACAGTCAGGGATATGTGATGGCTAAGGTCTCCGATGTTACCTTAACTTCGGAAAGGAAGCTCATTATTACTATTAATGAAGGATGGTTAAGGGAGGTGGTTATCAAAGGTAATAAATTAGTTGAAGAGGAAGTAATAAGGAGAGAATTCAAGCCTCATATCGGTAAAGTTTATAATACTTTTGCTATTAGAGAAGCACTATCCCGAGTAGAAAAACTGGACTTATTTACCAGGATTGAAGCCAGGGCATTCCCTACCCGGTATGGTATATGCCTGGAAGTAAAAGTTGAAGAAAAACCTTCTTTTTGGAGATTAGGTTCAGAAGTTTATTACGATTTAGAAAAAGGATATCGGCATAAATTTTTTCTTATAAAGAGGGACCCTTTAGCGCGCAAGATAGAATTTATCCTCTTAATGGGAAAAGAACCGTGTTATAGTTTGTCTTTTTATAATCCAGGTTCTTTTAATTTTAAAGTTTACATTACCAAAGAGAGGAAAGGCGCTTCTCTTCTATATTATGAGGAGAGAAAGGGAATAGATATTTTCGTGGAGAAAGATTTAAAAGAGAGATTTTCTTCTAAAATTCAATTAAGAAAAGAATTTATATCTTCTTTTTCAGAGACAGAAAATGAGGAAAATTTTGACAATTTTAGTATAATTATGGAATTAAGTAAGGATACCCGAAATGACACTATTTTCCCTTCCTCGGGAAGCCTTTACAAGTTTTCCTTTCAAAATAGTTATCTTCTGAGCCAGGGAGAAAAATTTAATAAAATAAGTTGGGAAGCAGATTATTTTCAGAAGATCTGGAATTATTTAATTCTGGATACATCTTTGAGAATTTACAAAAGCTGGGGAGATATTCCTCAATGCGAATGGTTCCATTTAGGGGAAAAGAATATCATTCACGGTTATAAAGAATATGAGCTCTGGGAAAAACAATTATTCATTTTTAATCTTAATTTAAGAATTCCCCTGGCATCTTCTCTCCAGGGTGTAGTCAGTCTTGATATAGGGAGCGGGGACAATTTGACTCTAAGGATAGGAGGAGGGATAGGATTGAAATATTTACTGAAAGATAGGAGTCTCCTCACTACAAGTTATGGAACAGATTTTAAAGGTAAAACCAACTATTATCTGAGTATAAAGCTAAGATGAGTCTACAAGCAGGAATAGCTAAAGTAAATATTACTCCACCGGTAGGGGTATATCTTACCGGATTTGGAAACAGAAAAAAGCCTTCTATGGGAGTAAAATTACCTCTAAAGGCTAAATGTCTTCTCTTAAAAGATGAAAAGGAAAAAGTTGCTCTTATTAGCGCTGATCTCATTGGACTCGGTAGAAGAGTAGTCAAGGAAGTAAGGAGTTTAGTAAAAGAGAAAACGGGAATAGAGAACTTAGTGATTTTATGCACTCATACCCACGCTGGTCCAGAAACAAGCAATCTTATAAATATGGCTCCTCCTGATGAAGCTTACCTTAATATTCTCCCCCGGACTTTAGCGGGAAGTGTTCTCTGGGCATCTCAGAATATGAAAGAGGTAAAAGTAGGCTGTGGGAGAGGAAGGGCCGATGGTCTAACTTTCAATCGTCGCCAGAAAACCTTTACCCCTGTAGATGAGGAGGTTAATGTCTTAAAGATAAAAGGGGAAGACTTGCTGGTTCATCTGATAAATTATACCTGTCACGCCGTAGTCTCAGGACCTCAGAATCTCTTAATTTATTCTGATTATCCTGGAGAAACCCAGAGATACGCTGAAGAATACCTGGGTGGGATAGCAATATTTACTAACGGGTGTTGCGGAAATATTGATCCCATTTGTTATTATTACAAATGGGGAGGGGGGACATTTGCTGAATCTGAAAGGATGGGAAAGATTATTGCTGCTGAAGCCTTAAAAATTTCTCTAAATACTGAGGTTTCTCCGGGTAAACTACTCTTTAAGAGAAAAGAAGTAAAACTTCCCTTAAGATGGCCTTCATTAAAAGAAGCAGAAAAATTATGCAGAGAAGCCAGAGATTATGCCAACAGGCATAAAGGATACGCTCAAAATGTAGTTAAGTGGAGTGAAGATATCTTTAAAAAGGTCAAAGAAAAAGAGACACCTCCTTTCTTACTTTCAGAAATTAGTCTTCTTTCTTTAAATGATATTGCTTTAATTTTTCTTCCCGGAGAGATTTATGTGCAAATAGGACAAAAGATTAAAAAAGAATCGCCCTTTTCATATACTTTAATTTCTGGATATACTGATGAAATAGTGGGATATATTGCTTCTGAAGATGATTTTGAGGAAGATTGGTTAAAAAACAATTCTCCCGTTTGGTACTGGGGCCCTTACTTCTTTCACCGCTCTGTAGAAGAGGTAGTAATTAGAGAATGTCTAAGCCTCCTGAAGAGTAGTCCTTAGTTTCTAATTCTTGATGAGCTTTAGAATGGTCTCTCGTTGTAAGCGATGTAGGCTGGGCCCAAAGCTTTAAACGAAATGAAGAGATAAAGTAGAGAGTATTGGGAATGATTGAGAGAAAAAATGGCAAAAATTGAAGTTACTATCCTTGGTAGTAGCGCAGGAATTCCCACCCGCCAGAGAGCTCACCCAGCTATATTTCTTGCTTACAAAGATAGAGAAGAATTTTGCTATCTTTTTGATTGCGGGGAAGGAACGCAAAGGCAAATGCTCTTCGCCGGTTTAAATCCTATGAAACTGAGGGAGATTTTTATTACTCACTGGCATGGAGACCATTATCTTGGCTTACCCGGATTAATAGACACTATGGGTTTTGAAAACAGGAAAAAGTCTCTAACTATTTATGCTCCTGAGGCGGAGAGAATCAGAAAAATATTAAACTGGGGATATTCCTTAAAGAGATTTGAGGTAGTGCCTATTGATGTTCCTATCAAAACAAAGGAAGTAACTATTTTACTGGAAACAGAAAATTTTAAAATTGGTTCTATTCCGGTAGAACATGGTATACCCAGTGTAGCTTATCTTTTTCTGGAAAAAGATAGAATCAAGGTGGATAAAGAGAAAGCTAAGAAAATGGGTTTACCATCGCAGGGAATAATTTATAGAGAAATTAAAAAAAAGGGAGAGGTAATCTTTAAAAATAAGAAGATCAAACTAAAAGAAATATCTTCTGTAAAAAAGGGAAGGAAAATAGTCTATTCTGGAGATACGAGAGTTTGTGAAAACTTGATTAAATTAGCTAAAGGTGCCGATTTATTAATTCAAGATTGCACTTATTTTGATTCTGGAGAATTTAAAGAATACGAACATGCTTCCCTTAGAGATATTACAAATATGGTAGAAAAGATAGAAGTTAAAAAAGTTATCTTAACGCATATCAGTCGAAGATATAAAAATCCTAAAGAATTAAGGAGACAGATAAAAGATTACCCTTCTCTGGTATTAGCCGAAGATTTTATGAAAATTATAATTTAAGTATTAGGATTTCTCATTTACGGTCCGCATAACTTTAAAACAAACTCTTTTATTTGGGGTAGGTTTTTCTCTATCTTCTTTATGAAGAAATTAGTGTGGATAAATCACCTTCCCTGACCACCTTATATACTTTTCCGGGAAGATCAGCCAGCCCTTCTTTTAATGTCAAAATAATCACTTGCCTATCCATTTCTTCCTCTATTAGCTTTCTTGTCTTCTCAAAATTTTTTTCATCAAGGAGGGAATCAAGCTCATCTAATATCAAGGGAAGGTCAAATCCTCTGGCTACCATCCATCTCCAAGCAAGACCCATAATATGTATTTCTGAACCGGAGGGATGGCTCCTTATGTTGCCATATGAATCAGCAATAACCACTCTATCCCCTTCTTCCAATTTTGCATATATATTCCATCCGTATGTCCTCTCATATATTCGGTTAATAAAGGCTACTGTCTCTTTTCTTATTCTTTTTAAGCTCTCCTCCTCGTTAAGGACATTATAAAGTTTGCCAAACCACTTCCGGGCAATCTCCAATTTTCTAAGCACCCTTTGATTTTCTTTTATTCTCCGGGAAATTTCCAGATATCTTTCTTTATCTACCTCCAAGATAGTTCTTTGCTCTCTTAATTTTGTATTTTCCGCCAATAATTTATTTCTCTTCTCCCCTATTTTACTACGCATCTCTTCTTTTATTCTCTTAACCTGATTCCTCTTTTCTTCGAAATTCTTTATCAAATTTTCGAATTCTTCTCTCTTTACAATTATTTTCTCTTCCTTTTCTTTATTATAAGGAATAGCTATCTCTCCGGTAGTAATCTCTTCATATTTGAAATTTTGCGCTGCCTCTTCGGGAATCTGGACGAGCAAATTAACTCCTTCCTCTGGAGGATAAATTTTACACTCTATCCTCAGAGGCTCCTTTCTTCTTTTTATTATCCCCTTGGCAGCTCTTAACTTCTTCTCTTCATCTTCTAAGTTCCTGATTCTATTCCACAGTCCTTCTTTTCCTCCGTAACTTAAAACAAGAGATAAAAGCTGCCAATACTTCTTACACTCCTCTTTCAAATTCTCAATTTCCCTTTTTTCGTCCAGGAATTCTTTTCTTACCTCAAAAACTTCTATAAGTCTTCTCACCACTCCCTCATTTTCTAAATCATCCCGTCTAACAAGTTCTTCAAAGAAAGAAGTATAATATTCAATTTTTCTTTCAAGGTTTTTTATTTTATCTTCTATTAAGGAAAGTTTTTTATGGAGCCGGGAGCTATCTATTCCCCGTTTTATCTCATTTTCGGAAAAGATACTTTTTTCAACCCATCCTCTTACTATTGAGTTTAAAACATCTGAAGAATCCCCTATCTCTTCTCTTAAACTATTTGCTTCTCGAGAACACTTATCCCTCGCTTTCCTTATATTCTCTTTTATTATCTCTGCCCTCCATTTCCATCCCTCCCACACATTAGCCTGAAGAGCCTCATCATAAGAAATTGCCCCGATTAAATTTTGCTCATTGGACATCACTACACTCAAGAGGCCTGGTGTTATTCCTATTTCTTCTTCTAACAATATCTTTATTTCACTATCTCTTCTTGAGAGTAACCTCCACTCTCCTTGACTCTCCTTAAAGAATCTTACCTCGGCATTAGAATTCTGAAACTGTCGAATCAACCGATACCTCTGATTCTCACCCTTACTAAGGATCAACTCCACCATCCCTCGATTTCCTGTAGGCAATAATTCTTCTGCTCTTAACCTCCAACTATCTCCAAGTTCTTTTGGTTGCTTCAACCCATAAAGAGACAAAACCATAAGTCGGGCAACCAATGTCTTACCCTGTCTATTATTCCCAATAATTATTGTATACTTAGGGTCGAATTCTATCTCGTAATCACATCCCATAAGATTATCTATTCTTAGCCAATCAAATCTCATCTATATTCTCCAATATTTTGGAGTTCTTAATTCTCTCTAAGAGCGCGTCCCCATCAAAAGTTCTCTTCTCTATTAAATCATAGACCTCCTCATAAAAAGACCTCACTCCGGGAATCTCTGGCTCTAATTGTTTCAGAGCATCCTCAACAGAAATATATCTAAGATCTTCCCTGCTCAAATAAGCTCCTCCTCCCCGAAGACCCTCCAGACGTAAAATATTTTTGCTTTTACCCTCGTAAAAGTTTGCGTAAAACTTAGCTTCAATCTCCGAAAAACCCACATCTATTCGTTCATCCCCTTCTCTTAATGTTCCCTTAAGATAGACTCTCACTATAGTCCTTTTGGGGTTTGTCTCTTTATTCAAAATTTGGGAAAGTTCCTTTAACCTCTCTTTGATCATCAAAGCGGAAGCCCCTGAAAAATATAATCGAGCTATTACTATCTTTATACCGGGATCCACAGGGATAAGAACAGGAATTAATTTATCCGTATCTAAAACCCAAAAACCCATCTTATTTTCATTTTCTCTCTTTTCTAATTTTTCACCTTCCCAAATAATTTCTATATGGCTAATTTCGCTCCCTACTCGCCAGGGAAGGACCGAAGAAAGAGACCAAACATTATCATAGACTCTCCGGGCGATATGTTCATGACCATTAAGAACAAGGTGAAATTTTGAGGAAACTTCCTCCATAACTTCGGGAGGAATGTTCTCTGCACC
>JAGGVN010000042.1 GCA_021158005.1 Candidatus Aerophobota bacterium
CGCAAAGTCTATTCCGATGCTGAGCATCCTGAAGTTATGCACCACGCTTTTACAGATCTTACCTATTTTCAAGGTGAATTTTTTATTACCTTCCGCAAAGGACACTCTCACGGAATCCCCACTCCTTGCACGGCCAAATCCGAAGTAATAGTGGTCCTACGTTCTGGTGACGGTATCGCGTGGTCCGAGGATGCTATATTGAAAGTTGGTGGTCGGGATAATCGTGATCCAAAATTTTTACAGGTAGATAGACAGCTCATAGTCTATACTCCCTGCGTGACTTTATCTAAACCTCATCATATTATGAGCTACGGGTTTCAAAGGCTTGGTCCGGGAAAATGGAGCCAGCCTTTTGAGTGTGCTCCCGGTGTCTTCTGGCGTCCAAAGAAGTGGGGTGATAAGTATGTAGTTCCTGTATATAGCTGGCCGGAAAAAGATGCTGCGGTGAAGCTTCTCTCCAGTAAAGATGGACAGAACTGGAAGGTAGTCTCTAATATTCTCCCTTATGAAACAGACGGCGATGAAACTGACCTCTTAGTAGAGGATAATAAACTTGTAGCTTTTTCCCGAACAGAAAAGGGAAGTGGATTTAAGATGCTCATCTCTACCTACATTCCTTCAGAAAATCAGTGGGAAACAATATCTTCTGGTCGAATTATCCAAGCACCCTGTGTTTTTAAAGCTGAAGAAAAAACAATACTTATTGGTCGCTACTGTTCACAATCAGATGAGCGTTTTAGAGAATTAGAAAAAGATTGGCATATTTTCTGTAGGGGTACTCCAGATGAAATAAAAAAAGTAGACCCGGCCCGCATAGAAGAATACCATCATGGCCTGCGCACAGGAATCTTCTTAATGGAGGGCACGCGGCCGCGTCTGGTAATGGAACTCTTAAGCGCTGGAGATTCAAGCTACACGGGTGTAGTTCAATACGGAGATGAATATCTAATCAGTGACTATTCTATGCATGAATATTACCGACCCATCCGCCAGCCTGGAGATTGGGAGACACCTGCAGATATCTATATCTCCCGTATTCGCCTGGGAATGTAAAACTTTCCAAAAAGCATTGAAAAATGTCTTTAATATGAATATCACGTGATTAGGGAGGCTTGGTATGGATATTTCAGTTGCACGCGATTATCTGGTGATTGACGGTAAACCCAGATTTATTTTTGGGGGTGATTTTAATTATACAAGAACACCCCGCCGTCATTGGCGAGACCGTCTTCTAAAAATGAAAACTGCTGGCCTGAATACAGTTACTTTTTACACAACCTGGGCTTATCATGAGCCCTCCAAAGATTCGTGGAATTGGTCTGGAGACCACGATCTTGCTCACTTTATTGACCTGATTCATAATGAGGGTATGTGGGTAATTGCTCGTTTGGGACCTTTTGTTCACGGTGAGTGGCGTAATGGTGGACTCCCCCAATGGGTGATCGATGAGTTAGGTCCTAAGGTCCGCACCAATAGCCCTGAATACCTTGAGTTAACTCGCAAATGGTATGAACAGGTCTTATCTATTATCGTTCCCCGGCTAATAACCCGGGGAGGTCCTATCATTATGGTGCAACTTGAAAATGAACTGGGCTCAGCGGGCAGCAGGGGTGATGATATTGCCCGGGGCGCTGTTAATCCTGAAGAAAATACAAAACATATTCTTTTTTATCACAGAATTGTTCGTGAGCATGGGGTGGATGTTCCCATTATTGACATAAACAAATTTCCCGGAAAAGAAAATATCGAAAACCTTATAGATGCAAAAGGATGCTATATTACCAGCTGTTTTGGGGGTGAGGGAGAGTTTCCTCCCCTGACTACCGAGAAATGGAATAATCATAAACGACCCCTCATTTCTATTGAAACAATGGGAGGAATGTTTGTTCGCTACTTCGATTGGCCACCCTATCGCCACACTAATGGATATCAGGGACCAATAGTCCAACCCGAACTTATTGAGGCTATTACCTATCACCACCTTGCTGAAGGATATAACGGAATTAATTACTATACCTTTGTAGATGGACAACACCCTGAAGGAGGCGCCGAACGAATGTTACCTCCACGGGATATGAATTTTCAGGCACCCATCACCGTGGTAGGAAATCTGAGGGAATCGTATCGAATTATAAAACGTATTGGCTGGTTTCTGCGTGCTTTCCAGCAAGAGATTTTACGCAGTCAACCCAATGCAAACTGGATGAGTGCCGTAAGTTATGGTTGGGCCCATCCAGGAGTGGAGAGCAGCGGAGATCTCTTTGAAAACTACCATAAGGAAGCTGAACCTGTCCCGGACCATCTGCGTCATATACAAAGAGTTGAATGCCTGGGTCGTGTAACCCGTGGCCTTAATCTTAGTGAAAGTAACTTTGCCTTCCTTTTGAATACTAAAGTTCAGGGAACACATTGGCTGCGCGATATTCGCCTTTTAACTAATCCCCGAGGGATATCCTGTGAAGTATGGCAAGAATATCCCCAGCTAATTCAAATAAGCTTGCCACCTCAAAGAAATAAATGTCTCCCTTTTTATGTGAAGGTAGCCCCCGGAAGCTTCCTTGAATATTCAACGGCAGAGCTCCTGGATAGACGCCAGTTTGATAACGGTGTTCAGGTTATCCTGCATGCTGAGGCTAATGAGATGACTGAAACCAGCCTTGTTTTACCCCATCAGGGTGAGATAAAGAAAAAAGAAGAAGCAATGGTTTTTTGGCAAAGTCCTCATACTCTCCGTGTTTTATCTACTCCCGGCCCAGATATGCAAATTATCTGTATTGATAACGAAATTCCTATCCGTTTAGTATTAATGGAAAGAAAATTAGCGGGTGATGTCTGGGAAATAATCTCTCCCCAGGGAATGCTTGTCGCCGCTTCTAATATGCGCCTCCTTGAAAGTTGCTTTGAGGATAAAAAAACAAAGATTCGCATCCAGAGTAATGAAATGGACTTCGACCTTTTCCTACTTACTCCCTTAGCTCTTTTTCTGAAAGGTCCTTTTATTACCCTAAAAGAAGAATATAATCCAAAATTCGGCCTTTACCGTGCTTCAGGAACTATTAATATGCCTTGCCCAAAGATAGACTTTTCCCGGAAGAAAGTTGGTAAATTTTATATATGGGAAGCGGAAATAAAACCTGAACTATTGACCGGTTTAAGAGATCTGGTTCTTTATATTCAGTATGAGGGAACCTCAGCGAAGGCTACACTCAATGGTAAACTTATTAGTGACCATGCCTTTGGCCAATACCTTTTTTGGGAAATTGGTCTTAGTGATTGCATAGGTGAAGGTGGACTTTTAAGAATTGAATTTGAGAACTGCCGTAAAGCTGATGTTTTGATTCGACCAATTGTGGAATTTGAGGCTGAAATAAACTGGAAATAAACTTTAAATATCATTGGAGGAGATAAGACTATGGTAAAAAATCCTAAGGTATGGGTGGTAGATCCCTTAGTTAAGGTTCAATCCGATACCTTACCTGAAGATACCTACGGACAAATAGAACTAACTATCTGTCGGGGAGAGTATGAAAGTATACAAATAGCTCTCAGAGCCGAAGACAAGAAGGTTACTCTCTGTTGCCAAACGGAAGATTTGACTCAGGCACTCGGGGAAGAGATTCTCAAAGCAGAAAATCTTGAGCTGCGATTAGTGGATTATACATCGGCCAAGGAGGGCAGGAAAGGCTCATCTCTCTCAGGAATTACTCCTAAAACATCTTCTGAGATATCCGATTCCTTGCTGCCTTTGCCAGACTTACTTGAATTGGAACCTCAGTACACACGAGCAATCTGGCTTACTATTTATGCACCCCGAGAGGCACCAGCCGGGGCCTATATTGGTAACCTCACCCTACGCACAGATACCAGTGAAGTAGTTATTCCTTTACTAGTGAAGATTTTAGATATCACTTTACCTCTTTATACTCCTCCTCTTAAACAAGTAGCTACACAATATGGCCTAAAAATTTGGCCAGAAGAAGATTGGAAGCTTATTGATACCTATACTCAAGAAGGGGATAAACAAAGAGCAACCAGCTCTATTCGTTCCGAAATGCTTCGTGAGGGCGCAGAGGATTTAAAACTTCTCTGGCTCCTCGAACAAGCACAAATTAAACTTGCTAAACAACGAGGTCTTGATCTTAATGAATTTGACCCCAGAGCCTCTGGTAAGAAGATTTGTTCTCCAATAATTAATGGCTTACCTGGTTGTACTAATATCCACGCCTTGCATAAAATACGCCGTGAGATTATTGCTGCTATTCAAAGAACTCAGGTCCCTTTAGTGGATCTTAGTCATACCTTAACTGTAAAGGCAAGCGTTGCTCCTAATACTCCGGCAGATTTTGCCTATGGTAGTGAAGGACGATTCTCTTTTCAGTTTCAAATTGAATGTTCACCCCCAGAGAGAGTAGAGCTTGGTGATTATCTTCGTTTTACCTTCCGGGATTTATTCACTAACAGACTAACCTTTTATAACCATCCCCTAAAAAAACCTCTTAGGGGTAAAATGAAGATAACCTTAAGTGCAAAAGAAGTAAAACTTGAACCTTCTTCCTATCATGTTCGAATAGATTTTATGCGGAAGGATACTTCTCTTTCTCCAATAGCACCCGGCTCTTGTCAAGTTTATATAACTCGTGAGAACGAATCCCCAAAACATTTTCTGGCTAGCTTTATAACTTCGCGCCTTGCCTATATGTGGGATGAGAAGAGAAAAATATATTACCATATACTTCCTGGCAGATTACCGTATTCGGGAGATCCTTTCGATCCGACCAGTCGTCCTCTCTATGAGAGGGAGCTTCGCCTGGAGATAATTCGTATAAGATATGAAGATTGGACCGGCCTTCATCCCATGGAGGTATCTGTTCCCGAAGCTCAGCATGATGGAGGTATGGGTCTTTTATATGCTGCCAAAGTATTCCGTAAAATAGGAGAATTAGAAAGAGCTCTTTTTTGTGAAAGAGCACTGCGGCGCATTATTAGTTTAGTGCTTAGAAAAATGATTACGGAGGATAAAACGGGATATAAATGTGCTAAACCCTGGGGACCCCGCCAGCAAGATACCATCTTACTCAAGTTTCTTTGTGAAGCATTTTTATACTTTCGGGATACTGTTGGTGATAAGGAATATGCCCAGGAGCTCCTTAAAGAGATAAGATTAATTGGAGAATACCAATTTTCTTTGCCAAACTTTTTGGGATGTTCAGAAGGAAAAGTCTATGATGGGCGTATCTTAGTTGGCTTATCTACCTATTGTCTCACCGAGTATAAACTAAATGGTCAGTTCAATAAGGCTCATACAGAGGAGATATTAAGTTTTGCTTCTAAGATGAGTGAAAATATCCTCCGTTACAGAGGCTGGTATGATAACGGAGGACCAGAAGGACATGATGGCTATGGAACTATGAACGCTATCTGGGGTCTCCTATCAGCTCGGCGAATTGCTTTAGTTGTGGGAGATAAACATTTAGCAGAAGTATTTAAAAAGAGTATTTTAACTGCTTTTAACTTTCTCGCCCGAACAAATAGTAGCCTTACTGGATATACCCAGTGGATTCCCTCCCGTCACGGAGCCTGGTGTGCTGGTGATATGTATCAAATGCTTAATGAAATTGAAGAGCAATTCGGAAAGAATAAAATAGTCCAATGGTATCGTTCCCATCTCCTGGATCGGGATATTAACTACTTCACCAGGCAGAACTCCTCCTATGGGGAAACATCCTCCTTTGGGAGTCGCAATGCCCTTGGAGCTATTCTCAGGGAGTGTGAAGAATATAAACAGGCTATAATCCAGAACCACTCTAAAAGACTTTTTAAAGAAGATAGGAGCTAAAAGGTTTTATGAGAGTAAAAGCTATCCCACCTCCTTTTGTAAATTCTTAACTTAATAGGCTCAAAGCTATTATATCAAAATCTCTATCTTTATGGAATACTCCCCGGTTTCTTTATTTTTTTCCGTGATGATTTGACTTTTTTGATAAAGTATGGCATAAAAAGGATAAATATGTGTAGGATGTGCCCCTGTGCTACGAATACAGCGTAGCCTTGGAGTTTATCTCAGCGCAGAAAAAAAAGGGAAGAATTTTAGAAAAACTAAATTATTCCCAGGAGAAAAAAAATGAAAGAAAGAGTGCAGCTTGGTAAAAGTGGCCTGAAGGTAAGTCCTATCTGTTTTGGATGCTGGCAAATGGGACAAACTTATTGGGGAAAACAACCTGAAGATGTGCTAATTCGAGCTGTCCACACTGCTTTTGAATATAATGTGAATTTTTTTGATACCGCTGATGCTTATGGTGATGGAATAGCGGAAAAAATACTGGGGAAAGCAATAAAAGAGCTACCCCGGGATAAAATAATAATAGCTACCAAGGTATTTCACCATTTTTATCCTGATGGACATCGCCATCCTGATCTTTCCAAGAAATATATTTTATATGAATGCGAGAAATCTCTTGAACGATTAGGGATAGATTATATAGACCTTTATCAAGCTCATTCCTATGAGATCTATACCCCTATGGAAGAAATAGCCGAAGCCTTTGAAAAGCTTAAAAGAGAAGGGAAAATTCGCGCTTATGGGGTAAGTAATTTTACTCTTGAACAGTTACGTTTAGCAAGAAAATATGGTTCCTTTTCTACTCTTCAACCATACTATAACCTGCTTGAACCCGGGATAGAAAAAGACCTTTTACCTTATTGCTACGGAGAAAAATTAGGGGTTTTAGTTTATAGTCCTCTGCTTCGGGGAATCCTCACCGGTAAGTTCACCGGTAAAGAAGTATTCTCGGACCTCAGGGCAAATGATTTGCGCTTTAAAGGAAAGCGCTTTCAGGAATTAGTGAGAAAAGTAGAGAAACTTAAACCGGTAGCAAAAGATAAGGGAATGAGTGTCACTCAACTAACTCTTTTAACTACTCTTTCTCATCCCGCTATTCACTCAGCTATTGTAGGAATAAAGAATTCTGCGCAAATCAAGGAAGCGGCAGAAGTGATGAGATATAAAGATTTAACGCTCCCCGAATACTACCAGGTGCGCTCTCTTTTAAGTTAATATACAGTATCCTGACTATAACTCCTCCAAAGGCAAGGAGAATTTTTTAGGTTTCATCAAAATATTTGATATCTTAAAGAGTACAGCAGGAAATCACTAAATAGCAAATGGAGGTAAAAATGATGACAGGGGGACTGATATTATTAGCGGTGGGTTTATCTTCCCTATCGACATTAATGATAGGAAAATTTTCCTTTTTCCCTGAGACCTCCGGGTATCTAATATTCGGCTTAATTTGGCTCGGTTTCTCATCTCTTTTTGTGGGAACGGCTCTGGTCGTTGCTTACCTCTTTTCGAGGATATTGAAAGAAAAAATGGAGGTAGAGGAAGTAAAGGCAAAAGTGGAGCCTCAGAAAAATCCTTTTCATATTCTCGATGATTGGAATTTGCAGTTAGATTTCCAAAGGTGGCTGGAAGGACATCAAGGAGCGAGTGCCGGACAAATTCTTAAGGAGATCAAGAATTTATTGGCTACTTCTAAATATGAATAATACGGATTATTCTCTAAAAAATTACTCTCCTAAAAAGATTTGCTTATCTTCCCAACCTGAGTGAGAGAAGAAGGAGAGCTTTTTGCATTGATGGCGGAATATCCCCCTCAAGTAATTTAAGATTCAAAATAAATAGGAGAAGAGTATAAGTGAATGAGTCCCTGGTAGAAGTAGAGAATTTAAGAAAAAGTTACGGGAAGACCGAAGCCCTAAAAGGAATTAGTTTTAAAGTAAATAAAGGAGAAATATTTACCCTTATCGGTCCCAATGGAGCCGGAAAAACTACAACTCTTGAAATTATAGAAGGATTAAGAAAGAAAGACGGCGGAAAAATTAGAGTTTTTGGAGAAGATGTAGAAAAAGGAATTTCCAGAATTAAACCTAAAATTGGGGTGCAACTCCAGCACGGAGCGTTATATGAATACCTGACCGTAAAGGAAGTATTGATTCTCTTTGCCAGTTTCTATAAAAAGAGAGCCAGCATAGAGGCCATCTTAAAAAAGATGGCTCTTAAAGAGATAGCTCATAAGTGGACAAAAGCACTTAGTGGTGGTCAACTTCAACGCCTGCGCATTGCTACTACTCTGGTCAATGACCCTGAGCTCCTTTTCTTAGATGAGCCTACTACAGGCTTAGACCCCCAATCAAGAAGATATATCTGGAAAATGATAGAAGACTTAAGAGAGGAGGGAAAGACTATTCTCCTTACCACTCATTATATGGAAGAGGCTGAGAAACTGGCTAATAGAATAGCTATAATAGATAGGGGAGAAATTCTCTCCATAGGCACCCCCGCAGATTTAATCACCAAATATGGGGGGAAAGCAGGAATGTATATCCGGGTAATAGAGAAAAAAGAAGAGAAAGAATACAGAATAAATTTAAAAAACTCCGGAGCCGAAGCTCCTCAAATATTGCAAGAATTTGCAAAGAAAGGAATAGAAGTTAAATATGTAGAAATAAAGACCCCTAATATGGAAGATGTATTTATCAACTTAACCGGGAAGGAGTTAAGAGAGTAATGTTATTTAAGTTTACAATTTACAGAATAAAGATGTTTGTGAGAGATAAACTTGCTCTTTTCTGGACAATTGTATTCCCCTTATTATTTGTTTTCATCTTTTGCGGAATATTGGGGAGAAGTGGAGAATTTAAACTTAGTGTAGCTTTAGTTATTGAGGATTCTGGGCCAATAGTAAACGAACTGGTCCAAGGCCTTGAAAAAGGAGGAATATTCACACTAAAGAAAGGGATAGATTTTGAAGAAGCTAAGGAGAATGTAGAAAAGGGCAGAATTGATGCTATTTTAGTTATCCCCAAAAATTTCTCCTCTTCCCTCTTTGCGGGAGGAGCCAGTCTTATCGTCTATTACGATAAAACCAGGACGCAAAACGCTCAGATTGTTAGTTCTGTCTTTCAGCAACTTGCCCTCGAGATTAGTAAAAAAACCCTAGGATTAAAGAAATTCCCCATTGAGGTAAACCTTGAAGGAATTACCAGGAAAAGGAGCATAGAGAACGCCTCTTATAGTGCTTTTTTTATTCCGGGAGCTCTCACTATGGCTCTTATGGCTATGGGACTCTTCGGAGTAGGGGGAGGTATCCCCCGGGAAAGAGAGAAAGGGCTCCTGCGAAAACTCGCCACCACTCCTCTTAGAAGATTATCCTATGGTCTTGCTTTCGTCTTTCAAAGTGCTATATTAGCTTTACTTCAAGCAGTAATTATTATAGGGATAGGGGCCTCCGTCTTTAAAGTTAATTTTCTTATAAGACCTTTGGACCTGGTAATAATTCTTGTTCTTGGTGGGGTTACCTTTGCTTCCCTGGGTTTTCTTATAGGCTCTATAGCCAAGAGGTCTAGTTCTGCAGAAGGACTGGTCAATGTATTTTACTTTCCTATGATGTTCTTATCCCCGGTATTTTTCCCGGCCAGTCTCTTGCCCCCAATTATCCGAAAAATATCTAATATTCTTCCCAGCACCTATTTAGTAGGCGTTTTAAGGAAATCTCTCATTATAGGCTCTTCTTTTAAGCAAATTTTTCCCGATTTATTAGGCTTAGGAGCCTGGATTTTAGGCACCGCTATCCTTGCTTCCTTTATCTTTCGCTGGACAGAAGAAAGATGAGTAGCTGGCAGATATCGCCGGACCTCTCGAAATAAGAAAAGAGAGAATGAGTAAGTTAGCTATGAGAGTTAAGAAAACAGCTAAGAGGATTTTTCGTAATTCAGAGAAAATTGAATCTAAATAATTTTAAGAGAGAAAAAAATGAGTAAACAAAATATATGCATAAGGGTCAACTTAGGGGGTCAAGAATATCAAGATAAAGAAGGAAAAATATGGTATGCAGATAAAGAATATATAGAAGGTTCGTGGGGATGTTTAAATCTTCCTGAAACCGATGTGTTAACCACATTTGATCCTATTTCTAATACTAAGGACCCCCAGCTTTTTCAAAGTATGCGTATGGGGGAAAAAATACTCTATAGATTCGATTTACCTGATGGTGATTACAAGATAAAACTTCTTTTTGCTGAAATCTACTGGGAAACAAGTGCTGCTGAACAGCAAAATGTCTACATTCAAGGAAGACGGGTACTTAAGAACTTTAATATTTTTGATGAAGCAGGACATGACAAAGCCTTAGAAAAAAGTTTTCGCACAAAAGTTAATCAGGGATATCTTGAAATTAAGTTTGTTGGTTATTCCTTACCGATGCATTCAGGAGCCAGGGCCTGCGCTATTGAAGTTCAATCTATTTAAAGGAGGAAGTTAATATGAGTCTAAAATCAGAAAGGGCTTTCAATGTCATTCTTATTTCCTTCGACACTTTACGAGGGGATTATCTTGGTTGCTATGGTTATCCAAAATCTGTCTCTCCCTATCTTGACCAATTGGCAGAGAGGGGAATAATATTCAAAGATGTGAGAGTAAACTGCGGTTGGACTTTACCTCAGCATATCACGATGATTACAGGCACCCATCCCCTTAAACATAAATGTATTTATTTGAGGAGACGCTGTAGTATACCAAGAAGCATTACCACTTTAGCGGAAAATTTTGCAAAAAAGGGTTATCGCACCTTTGGCTTTGCTAATGCTAATGGTTATGGTGGTGGTTGGCAATACGGATTCTGGAGAGGAATGCATCATTATACTACCATCTTTCCCTATAATAATATGATGGAGCTCTTGCCGGAAGCAGTAGCGTGGGTTTTTCGTATGAGTGCTTCTACACCATTTTTTATATATATTCATACCAATGATACTCATGAGCCATTTGCAGCAAGTCAACCCTTTGGTTCTAAATGGGGAACTAAATATGTTAACCGCTATGAAGGAGAAATAAGCTATGTGGATAATTATTTTGGGGAAATTCTCAAGGAATTAAAGAAAAGAGAATTAGACAGACGGACGCTGATTGTGGCTACCTCTGACCACGGAACTGAATTTCAAGAGCATAGCTTTCAGGAAAAGAAACTAAATCTTTATGAAGAGATTTCCCGAGTTCCTCTTATCCTTAGTCTTCCTTCTGTTTTACCTCAAGGAAAGAGAGTAAACGGATTATGCGAGACTATAGATATTGCTCCTACTATATTAGATATCTGTTCCTTACCCATCCCTGAATGGATAGATGGGAAAAGTTTACTTAAAAGAATTTCAGGAGAAACAAAACCTTCTGAGTACGTCATTGCTCATACCCTGCACGAGGTGATCTATTATTATGAACATTTCTCTATAACAAATGGCCAGTACAAGTTTATAAGGACTACTCCTCTTTGTAAAAATCCTTTGAAACTGCCAAAAGAAATTGGCAAAAGATTTAAAAGATTAAGTTCTGTAGCTAATCTTAAGGATGGGGTATGGAGAGAACTTTATAATCTGGAGAAGGACCCTTTAGAAAAGGAAAATATTATTAGCTCCCATTCTTCTATAGCTCATAGGCTGGAGACAATTCTCGATAATTATATTAATTCCTTTAAGTATACCCCCAAAACATCAAAGATGGATCTACCCTCAGGAAATAACAACCGGAAATGATTTTAGACCGAAATATTTTTTAAGATTTCCCTAAACTCCGGAAAAGAAGTATTAATACACTCTACATCTATAATTTTGCTTTTTTTCTTAGCTCCCAGAGCCGCTATAGTTAAAGCCATCGCTATACGATGGTCACCATAACTTTGGCATTCCCCTCCTTTAAGTTTTTTCCCTCCTCTAATGACCATTCCGTCTTCTTTTTCTTCTATGTTAGCTCCCATTTTCCTTAATCCCTCTACAATAGCTTTTATGCGGTCTGTCTCTTTGAAGCGCAATTCTTTTGCCCCTCTGATTACTGTCTCCCCTTGCGCAAAGCAAGCTACCACTGCCAGTACAGGAATTTCATCAATTAATTGAGGAATTATTTCTTTCTCTATTACTATCCCCTCCAGTTCGCTTCCTCCCTTTATTAAAAGATTCCCTACTTCTTCCTCGCATTTTGTTTTCTGAGAGATAATTTCTATCTCTGCCCCCATCCGGATAAGAATATCAAGAAATCCTCTTCGGGTAGGATTCAGACCCACATTGATAATTTTAAGTTCCGAACCTCCCAGGATTACCGCTCCGGCGATAAAGAAAGCCGCTCCTGAAATGTCTCCGGGAACAAAAATCTTTTTTCCCTCAAGCACGCTTCCCTCTTTCACCGTGACCTTTAAGTTATCAATTTCTAAGTCTCCTCCCAGATACCTAAGCATCCTCTCAGTATGATCCCGGGATTGAAGAGGTTCGGTTACCGAAGTATCTCCTTCAGCAAAGAGTCCAGCTAAGAGGATACAGGACTTTACTTGAGCCGAAGGAATTGGAGAGGAATAATGAATCCCTCTAAGTCTTCCACCGGCAAGAGTTAAGGGAGGAAATTGCCCATCTTCTCTACCAAAGACTTTTGCTCCCATTTTTCTTAAAGGCTCGGTAATTCTTTTCATAGGTCTTTTTTTAAGATACTCATCTCCGCTAAGGACACTGTAGAATCCTTGACCTGCTATAACTCCCGCGAGAAGTCGCATAGTAGTAGCAGAATTTCCACAATTAAGGATATCTGGAGGTTCTTTAAGGCTCCTCAGGCCCTCTCCATAAACGAGGAGACTCTCTTTTTTCTCTTCAATCTTTACTCCCATAAGTTTCAGGTTGTTTAATGTAGAAAGACAATCTTCTCCTCGCTGGATCTTCTTAATTTTTGATTTGCCCTGGGCAAGCGAAGAAAGAATAAGAGCCCGATGAAAAATAGATTTATCAGGAGGAAGCTCAATTTCTCCTTTTATGTATCTTATAGGAGTTATCTGGAAATTACTCATTTTAAACTTTCCTCCCTACAGCCTGGGTTATGGGGTACAATTTTTGCATCAATGTGCTAAATTCTTCTAATGCTAAAGACTGAAAACCATCAGATAAAGCTTCCTGGGGGTTGGGATGCACTTCTATTATCAAGCCGTCGCTACCAGCGGCTATAGCCGCTATAGACATAGAGATGACCAGGTCCCTTCTTCCAGTGGCATGGCTGGGATCTACTATAATGGGAAGATGGGTTAAATTCTTGATGAGAGAAACCGCCGAAAGGTCGAGGGTGAAACGGGTCTCTTCTTCAAAAGTTCTTATTCCCCTCTCACAAAGAATTACTTTTTTGTTTCCGGAGGAGAGAATATATTCCGCAGACATAAGAAACTCTTTAATAGTGCTAGCCATACCTCTCTTAAGAAGAACGGGCTTATTTATCTTTCCTACTTCTTTTAAGAGATCGAAGTTTTGCATATTACGAGCTCCAATTTGAATAATATCGGCATATCTGGAGACAAGTTCTACCTGGCGGGGATCCATTGCTTCAGTGACTACCGGAAGGTTGGTAATTTTACTTACCTCTTTCAAATACCTTAACCCCTCTTCTCCTAATCCCTGGAAAGAATAAGGAGAAGTCCGCGGTTTAAAAGCTCCTCCCCTTAAAACTTTTGCTCCTGCTTCCTTAACTTTTTTAGCCGTCTTTATGAGCATCTCTTTATTCTCCACCGCGCAAGGACCGGCCATTACTACAACCTCCTCTCCCCCTATCTTTAATTCTTTTATCTTTATAATGGTCTTCTCTTTCTTGAATTCTCGGCTGACTAACTTGTAGGGTTTGGTAATGGGGGTAATAGATTCTACAATGAACATAGATTCAAAAGTTTCTCGTGAACGAATGGCATTTTCACCAATTACCCCAATTATTGTTCTCTCTTTCCCCTTAGAGATGTGAGGAGTAAACCCAAGTTTTTTAATCTTCTTCACTACTTCCTTAATTCCTTCTTCGGTAGTTCCTGGCTTTAAGGTAATAATCATTTTTATTTCTCCAGAGGATAGGACCCTAAAATCTTTAAAAATAGACATTTTTCTTCTAATTCTGCAAGAGCATTTTTCACTCTCTCATCATCCTTATATCCCACAAAATCAACAAAGAAGATATATTCCCAGGGCTTTTTCTTTGTAGGTCGAGATTCTATTTTAGTCAAATTGAGCTCATATTTCTTAAAAGGAGAGAGCATTTCATAAAGAGCCCCTACTCTATCTTTAATAGAAAAAATGATGGAAGTTTTGTCTTCTCCACTCTTATCTACATACTCCCTTCCAATAACAAAGAAACGGGTATAATTATTGGGATTATCTTCAATCCGAGGAGCAATAATTCTTAGCTTATAAAAGGAAGCGGCTATTTCAGGGGCAATGGCTGCTGAACCTATTTCCTTTGCTGCTGCCTGGGCTGCCTGGGCTGTGCTCTCTGTTTCTATCAATTTTACCCCGGGTAAATTCTCCTCCAGCCAATTACGACATTGAGCAAAGGCTTGAGGATGGGAGTAGACTCTCCTCACTCCTTTTATTCTTCCTCTACCCATAAGATAGTGAGAAATTTCCAGAATAACCTCCGCGCATATCTTCAAATCGGAATCTACAAACATATCCAGAGTATGAGTAATCACTCCTTCTGTAGAATTTTCAATGGGGACCACTCCATAATCTGCCTTTTCTTTCTCTACTTCCCTGAAGATAGCACCAATACTTTTTAAAGGGATAAGCTCCATCTCCTCTCCAAAACTCTTAAGAGCGGCTAAATGAGTAAAAGTAGCCTCAGGGCCTAAATAGATTATCTTTAATTTTCTCTCCAGAGAAAGAGAAATTTTTAAAATATGTTGAAAAATTTCTCGGAGAGTTTCTGAAGATAAAGGACCTTTATTCTCGGCAATTATTCTATTAATAATTCTCTTTTCTCTTCCTGGCGAATAAGGACTCTTGCCTTCTTTTTCCTTAATTTTAGCAATTTTGAGGACCTTTTTTGCCCGCTCGTTTAATAAATAAAGAATTTTGGAATCAATTTCATCAATCTCTTTTCTTATCTTTTTTAGTTCCATACCTACTCCTTCCTTTAAAGTAAACCGGGATAAACCCCAACGCTACACTGTGTTCGTAGCGCGAAGCACAATCCTCTGCGCCTATTGGGAGCCGCAAGGCTCTGAGCCTTGCATTTATCCATAATAATCTCTCTTCTCTTGAGCAACCCGGGAGTTGCCGCTACCAAATTATGCTTGCTATCTAAGAACTTTATTCACTGCCTCCAGAGCTAAAAGATAACTCTCCACCCCAAAACCACATATCTGACCTATACAGACCCCTGCAATTAAAGATTTATGACGAAACTCTTCTCTCTTATAAATATTTGAGAGATGAACTTCGATAGCGGGAACCTTTACCGAAACAATAGCCTCTCTTATAGCGAGACTGGTATGAGTATAAGCTGCAGGATTAATTATAAGAGCATCCATCCACTTTCTCTCCTCGCCAATAAGAGAGACAATTTCTCCTTCGCTATTTGACTGCTTAATCTTTATTTTGAAATTTAATTCTCGGGCCCTCTCTTCAATCATCCCATTAATTTGGGAAAGAGTCATTTCTCCATAAATCTCTTTCTCTCTTTCCCCCAGAAGCCCAAGATTTGGCCCGTGAATAATTAAAATATTTTTCATTTTAAAAAATTTCCTCTATCAGGGAAGAGGGGACTTTTTCGGTGAGGATAACTTTCCCTATTCTTTCCGGCAAAAGGAAACGAAGTTTTCCCTCTCTTCTCTTCTTATCTAAATATAAGGCATCAAATGCCTTTTCTCTATCTATTTCTCCTATTTCCACCGGTAACCCTATTTTCTGAAGGAGTCTTTTTAGTCGCAAAAGCGACTCCTGGGAGAAGATACCCACCTTACAGGCAATTTTAGAAGCGATCACCATTCCTATAGCTACTGCTTCTCCATGAGTATATCCTTTGTAATTGGTAGCCTTCTCTAAGGCATGGCCAAAAGTATGCCCAAAATTTAAAATCTCCCGCTTTCCTCTCTCTTCCCTTTCATCTTCTTCCACTACCTTGACTTTAATCTCTACCGAGCGGGTGATTACTAAATTCAGAGCTTCCTCATTTAAATTTTTTATCTTCTCAAGATTCTCCTCTAAATAAGAAAAAAACTCAGCATCTTTTATCATTCCGTATTTCACTATCTCTGCCATTCCATTCTTAATCTCTTTAAAAGATAAAGTCTTAAGGACAGAAGGGTCTATATAAACAAATTTAGGTTGATAAAAAGTGCCTACTAAATTTTTTCCTGCAGGAAGATTCACAGCTACCTTCCCTCCTATACTAGCATCTACTTGAGAAAGAAGGGTTGTAGGAGCATTAATAAAATTTATCCCTCTAAGATAGGTAGCGGCCACAAATCCTGACAAATCCCCAATTACTCCTCCTCCCAGGGAGAGAATAGTTGAAGAACGGTCCAGTTTATATTTCAGGCAACATTCATATAATTTAGCGGCCTGAGGTAAAGATTTACCTTCTTCTCCTTCGGGAACACAAGTGAGAAAAACGCTAAATCCTGCATCTTTCAGACTCCTCTCTATTGTCTTTCCATAGAGACTCAAGATATAAGCATTACTAATAATCAAAATCTTCTTCCCTAAATTAAAGCAAGAGAGAGTCTCTCCTATTTTATTTAAATTAGCGCCTATGTAAATAGGATAAGTTCGTTCATTTAAATTTAATTTAATTATCTCCATCTTTCCTTAAAAACTTCAGTATTTTCTCTACTACCTCTGTAGGATTTAAAAAAGAAGTATCTATTTTCAGGTCCATTTTCTCATAATAAGGTTTGCGGAAATTTAACATCCTCTCTATTCTTTCGTAAGGGTCCGGGCAGTTCAATAAAAGAGGACGCTTTTTGCTTTTAGATGTTCTTTCTAATATTACTCTTGGATTTGCTGAAAGAGAGATAATTATCCCCTTTCTTCTTAGAGCTTTTATATTCTCTTCTTTTAAGACTACTCCTCCTCCAGTAGCAATAACACAATTGTTAAACGAGGAGACTTCTTTAACTACTTCTGTTTCTATTTTTCGAAAGTAATCCTCTCCTTTCTCCTTAAATATTTTACTAATCTCACACCCTTCTCTCTCTTCAATTATCTGATCCGTATCAATATACCCCATTCCCAATCTTTGAGCTAATTTTTCCCCCACTATACTTTTCCCTGTTCCCATAAAGCCTGTAAGAACAATATTCATTTTCAAATACTTTTTAGATAATTAAGATAATTTTGATAATTTCTCTTTAGCTCCTGGAGGCTATCCCCTCCGAACTTCTCCTTTACGGTGCGCACAATTTCAAAAGAGACCACTGCTTCTCCTATAACAGCCGCCGAGGGAACAGCACAGACATCAGCTCTCTCCTTTATTGCCTTTGTTCTTTTTTTGGTAATTATATCTACAGACCTGAGAGGTTGGGCTAAGGTAGAAATAGGTTTCATTGCCGCTCGTAAGATGATTGGCTCTCCATTACTTATTCCTCCTTCAATACCTCCAGCGTTATTTTTCTCTCGATAAAAGAGCTTTTCTTCTTTATAAAAAATCTCATCCTGAACATAAGAGCCAAATTCTTGAGCCGCCTGAAAACCTATCCCCACCTCTACTCCCTTAATAGCCTGAATACTCATTATTGCTTTAGCTAAACGAGCATCTAATTTATTATCCCATTGAATATAGCTACCCAGACCCGGAGGAACTCCTTTGACCACTATTTCAAATATTCCTCCCAGAGTATCTTTTTTCTTTTTTGCTTCATCAATAAGAGAAATCATCTTCTCTTCTATCTTTTTATTTAAACAGCGCAAGGGAGAATCTTCTATTATTTTATAGTTTTCCGGGGTAGGGTCCCAAGAACTTTCATCTTTCACTTTCCCAATCTGAATTACCCGACTGTAAAGATAAATCCCCAACTCTTCAAGAAGTTTGCGGCAAACACTACCTACAGCTACCCTGGCGGCTGTTTCTCGGGCACTGGCTCTCTCTAAAACACATCTTATATCCTTGAAGTTATATTTAATGGCGCCGCTTAAGTCGGCATGTCCCGGCCGGGGAGAAGTCAAAAGAGAAACTTCTTTCTGGGGAATTTCTTCAATACTCATTATCTGGCTCCAATTTGGCCAGTCAAGATTCCTGATGAGTAGAGCAATAGGACTCCCCAGTGTTTTTCCAAAACGCACTCCGGAGAGGATTTCTACCCTATCTTTTTCAATACTCATCCTTCCTCCCCGACCGTAGCCTCTTTGTCGGCGCTTTAAATCCTTATCAATATCTTCACTTTGAAGTTTTAGTCCCGAGGGAATCCCCTCTAAGATAGCTACAAGTGCTTTCCCGTGTGATTCACCAGCCGTAAGAAACCTTAGCATTCTTTTCTTTTATAGCCCTCTTCATTACTTCTATCGGAGCTTTTCTTTTTGTCCATATTTCAAAAGAGATAGCCCCTTGATAAATAAGCATCTTTTCCCCTTCCAGATAAGGAAATTTTCTCTCTTCAGCGGCTTCTATTAGCCTCGTCTTCTTATCTTTATTGTATACTATATCGTAGACAAATATTTCTCTGGAGAATATCTCAAAATTTATTAAAAGAGGGTCATCGGAATTCATTCCTACAGAGGTAGCATTTACCAATAAATCAATCTCTTTCAGTAATGTTGCCGAATTTCTCTTATTGAATTCAATAAATCTTAAGATGCATCCTTGCGGGGAAAATTTTTTTAGATGCTTAAGGAGTAACTCTCCTTTTTCTTTTGTGCGGTTAGTTAAAGCCAAACTTTTTATTCCTGCTTTAATTAAAGAGAAAGCTATTCCATAAGCCGCTCCTCCTGCCCCCAAAAGATATACATTCTTTCCTTCAGGTTCAAAATTTCCTTCTTCTTTTAAGGAATTAATAAAACCCTCTCCATCTGTATTGTAACCAATTAATTTTCCCCGGTAATGATGGATAGTGTTCACTGCTCCTATTTTACTTGCTTCCGGAGAGAGTTCATCAAGATAAGGCAAAACTGCTCGCTTATAAGGAACAGTAATATTCACCCCCACCATATTGAGAGCTTTTACCGCTTCTATTGCCTTTTTTAAATCTTTCGGTTTTACTAAAAAAGGTAAATAAATAAAATTGAGTCCCAGCTCTTTAAAAGCCGCATTTTGAAAAAGAGGAGAGAGAGTATGCCCAATAGGATAACCATATACTCCTACTATCTTCTTCACCAAGCTTACTCTCATACATCTATTTTACTAAATCCTTTTTTTACTGTCAATTTTACCATAATTATATTGCTACTCTCCCCTAGCCTCTCGCTCCTTTCTAATATAATTAAGTTTCCTCTACTACTTGTCATACTTCCTTACTTAAATCATCAAATTTTTATTCTTCGACTCTCAGAAAAAATTTGACATTGCTCTTTTAAATACTTATAATCTTAAAATGAAGAGGGAGCAAATGGTCCTTATCTTAGCAGAAAAGGATCAACCTTACCCTGGTATTTTGCTCTATGGCAAAACTAAGAGAGCGACCAATCTCCTATGGTTCTCGCTTATTGCCAAGAAGGCAATATAACTAATAACAGTTTATCACTCAGATCCAAAACTAAGAAGGCATAAAAATATGGAGAGGAGTAAGGATTGGATAAATGAGGCAGAAGGAGACTTAGAACATGCTATAAGTGACCTGAGGCAAAGGTTCTATAATTGGGCCTGTTTTTCTGCCCAACAATCTGCCGAAAAAGCTATTAAGGCTGTATTCCAAAAAATGCATATGGAAGCATGGGGGCATTCTATAGCAGATTTGTTAGAAGAATTATCAAAGAAACATAAAGTTCCGGAAGAACTTATAGATAAAGCCCTGGAGCTTGATAAAGCTTATATTCCCACAAGATATCCAAACGCCCATCCCTCTGGATCGCCAAGAACAAGATATATAAAAAAAGAAGCAGAAAGGTTGATTAATTATGCAGGGGAAATATTCAGGTTCTGTGCGGATCTTTTATCCAAGATTTGACCGCCAAACTATTATAAAAATTATCAAAGAAAAAACACAGGTATTAAAAAAGGAACTTCCAATTTTATTGGTGGTTTTATTTGGCTCTTATGCTCAGGATAACTATACTGTTAAAAGCGACATAGACCTTCTTATCATATATAGAGGAAAAATAAAAGATGTGTATGCCAGGGTAAAGAAGGTCATTAATATTTATGGAACCGAGCCTCATATTTATTCTGAAGAAGAATATACTGCCATAAAACCTACAATTGATAAAATGATAAAAAACGGCATAGTCATTTTCAAACAAAAGTAGAATCTTGCTCGTAGACAGAACTTATGCCTCTTCGGGGAAAGCCTAAAGTGCTCTTAATGATAATAAACTGATTTAAAAACGGGGATATAGCACTCATTCGAGCAGTTACCTTTTTCAGCAGTAGTTCCATCTTCAAAGCATTGAATAAGTTCGGCGATTAATTTCTCATCTCTTTTTAATACTTCCACCAAAAGTTTAACAATTTGCTTTGGTTTTTTCTTTGAATTGAGTATTTCTTTTATTGTCGACATTTTCTCAACCTCCATAGTTTATAATTTTCCAATGTTATATTTTCTGATACGGTGAAGGAGTGAAATATCACATAATGTTTAGAGACTACGCGCGAATAACCACCAGAGCCATACCTCCGGTAGGTTGTAACGTTTATTACTCAGACCCAGGTTCGGCCGCATAAACACAATATCCGTTAAGTGAGGATGAATAGATTAGTGGTCAATATCCTAAACCCAAAAATTGTTTCTTGACAAAATGATTTTCATAGATTGAGCATATCCCAAATTTTGCAAAGCAAAATTTGGGAGAGCACCATAGGTGCGAATCAGATATACCATATTAGACGATGTAGCAATCATAATTTACCAATAATTAAGACTTATTTTAAGAAGAGAGCAGGCAGGATTATTTTTCAAAATATTAGAACTTTTTAGCCTCTTCTATGAGCATTACGGGAATATCATCTTTTACTGGATATATTAACCGGCATCTCTGGCAGATAAGAGTCCCCTCTTTTTCTGTCCTTTTATACTTAAGTTCACCTTTACACTTAGGACAGGCGAGAATTTCTAAAAGCTTCTCATCTAAGGCCATTTTATACACCTTTCAATGAATTAAGATTTCTATCACTTTTCGGGTAACGATAAGACAAAAAATAACAAAGAGTCTCAGAGCAGTTAAAAGGAGACTAACCAGGACAAAACAGGAAAATCTTGCCAGAATAGCTCCAAATCCCAGCAAGCTTACTCCTAAATCTATCCATCTCCTTTCTCTGTTTTGACTCCTTGAAAGAGTATATCTCAATTATACCTGAAAAAATCAACTCGTAAACCTCTCGCTGTTGGGTAAATTTTAAAATTTCACCAAATCTGGCTATTTAAATTTTAAAATTTAGCTACACCCTCTGCGTTAAAAGTGATACGTAACCACCAAAGTCGGACTTTATAAATGATACTCCCAGAGTTTTTGTTTATCTTTAAAGATCATAATTTTCTTCTCTGGAATAAAAAAGATATTACCCATTTCCTTGGGAAACTTTCCAACTCTCCATCTTTTTGCTCTAAAGCTTATAGTACCATCTTTTTTAACTCTTCTTTCATAGTGAAGAGAGAATACATAATCTAAATCAACCTCTTCAGGTAAAATTCTTAGTCTACTCTTTTCTTCTCTTATTCCTTCTTTCCAGCGCTCATTAGGTATCTATTTGGTTTCTTCGTGAACATGCTTTTCATTGTAAAAGAAGATTAATTCATTAAGAATCTTCTCTGCTTCAGGTATTTTTACCACATTATACTTCTCGCAAAGAAAAGGAAATCTTCAAAGATGCTATGCTCATCTACACATAGTAAGATAAAGGAAGACCGTATTGTTCTATTGTTTTTCGCACAGTTAGAAGATGATCAAAACTGGTTTCTTTTTCTATTAATCTTCTTCCTACTATCCGGCGAGAATAATCATCTTTAGTAAGAATTAAATCACTATAAGTATTAGTTAAAGGAAGCCAGATATGATGAGAAGTATCATGTTGAAATAAAAAGCCCGGTCCCGGAGTCTTCAAACGAACGTAGATCTTTTTTTTCTTCAGATTCCCTATATTTTTCTCCAGAAAGATGCTTATTTTTACTCCAGAAATGTCCAACTTTAATTGTTCCGTAACACCCTCCGCGTTAAAAGTTACGTCAAGCCCAGAATTTTCTGTAAATTTCTTCCAGGAGAAAAAGATAAGGATTAGAAAAAAGAGAGGGAAAATTAGTCTTAGAGATCCTTTTTGACCCAGGACTTAGGACTAATTGACTGGGGACTATAATAGGCTGGCCTACTTCAATCGGCAGAGTAGCTGATTTATAAGCTGGTGGGGTTGCCGAAGCCGGGTTAAAGACTTTTATATTCCTTTTTTAAATAATCTAAAAACTTTTCTATCTCTTCGAAAAATCTTTTTCTAACTACTCCAAATCTCTCTGCGAGCCGATCAATTCTATCACTTCTTAACTCAAATCCGTAGATACTTCGGAAGAGATGCCTGAAAGCTAAATACTCATCAAGTTCTGCTGCAAGTTCCTCAGATATAACTGGAGGTCTAATTTCTCCCAAGGGTATGGTCATTTTATATAAAAGAGATTTATGCCATGTTGGTGTTTCATTATATCCTTCATTAATTTCAATAGCTATCTTTTTAAAAATCCTCTCGCATAGATTGTAAAAATCATGAAGGATAGACCCTTTAGCTCGCCTGAAAACTTTATCTTTCTTATCTTTAATTAAATCAAGCTCTAATTGAAGTTCCTTAAGGTGTTGAAGCTCCTGTTCAATTTCAGAAATAATCCCCAGAAGAACTATTTTATCTTTTTTCATAAAGAAGTATTCCTTCTTTTTTTAATCTTTCCTTTATGTTATTCTTTAGAGATTCCCAGGGTTTAAGATCAACAGAGAAATTGCTTTTTTTAAGAAGAAAAGCGTAAGCTTTAAGGAATAGTTTTTCGTCCAAACCTTCAACAACTAAATCTAAGTCTGAATGAGGGGTAAAAGCTTGCTTTTTTAAAGCGGAGCCAAACAAATACAACTTTTCATAAGGAAAGTGCTCTGCTAAAACAAGGGAGAGCTGCTTAGCTTCTTTTAAAGCCTTCCTTCTTAGCTCTTCCTTCTTTTTTTCTCTCTCTTTAAAAAGAATAGAAAAAGCCATTATTATTTCCTCACAGATCTGCCTTAAGCGGTTTATGACCCTGGCATAGTGCCGAAAAGATGGGAACCTTTCCAGAGAAAAACCGCAATTACCTAAATTATAACCCTCTTTAAAAAGTTGTCAAGAAAACTAATCCAACTGTGATTTTGACTTGGGCGTAGTTTTTACGGACCTTACTCTCCTTAAAAATAGATTGTAAGTTTACAGTAAACTTTATGATCTTTTTTCTAATGAATTCCCCGTAGCTTCCCAAAGAGAGGTAGATATTGTTTCCCTCCAGCGAGCCTCCATTCAATTAAGATTTGAAGTAGTCAATAAAGGAAGAGTTTTATTTGAAATTTCCCCTTACTTCCAAGTCAAATTTGAAGAAGAAGTTATCAGAAAATATCTGGATTTTGCTCCTTTTTTAAAAGAGTATGAGAAAGTAACAAGGGAGATGTTTAAATGAAGCAAATACCTTAACAAAAAAGGGAGTCAATTTTATTTTAACTCCCTTTAAAATACTTACCTAATTACAGGAACTTTCAATTTTTCTACCTCTCACCTCACAATATTTGAATTGTATAAGAAAAGAGACGAATATGGAGAAAAAATTGGGGGTATAAAAGAAGAAAAATGGCTATTCCTATTAAGATTCGTTTACCCCAGGATAATTTCCTTCTTTCCGAAGAATCTATAAAAGCCCTGGTTCTTTCAGTTAATGCCTGCCCTGGTCTTAGAAACCTTTGAGTAAAAAAAGACTGCGTCATTGGAAGAGAGCTTTTTTGGCCCCTCATTAACCTTGCCGTCTTAAGAAGAGCTGAGAATAATGATAAAGAATTATCCAGGTAATTTACGGCTACCTGGTCTACTCTTTTTTCTCTTTCCAGACTGATCTTTCTAAAGACATAATGGATAAAAGGACTAAATAAGAGAAGGTCTTTTAAGATAACGGGCACCCATTGCTAAAAAGTATCTCTCTGGCGTATATGAACCAGTTCGTGGGTAAAAACAGCTTCCTTTTCTTCAGGGGTAAGTTGAGCCAGAATGTAGGAGGGAAACACCATCAATGGATCTCTCACTCCCAGAGAGAAAGGACTCTCATATTCGGTCCTGGTAATGAATAATCTTGCCTGAACTCCTATCTTCTTTCGGAGCTTGGTGAGAATACTTCTAAATTCTTCCTTTTCCTTCTGGAGAGAAGATTGCGTGGATAAACTCTGGCAAAAAAGATAGTAGGACCTCCAGCGATAGAATAAGAAGAGGCTTGTCGCCATAAGAATCAGGGATAAACTAATACTCATATTAGTATCCACTACCTGAGCCTCATTATACCAGAGATGCGCAGGAATAAAATTCAGGGGATCGGGTAGCTGGACGCCTACTGCTATTGGAGGATATACCTTAAGGGGGGCAGGAGAAGTCCCTTGAATAAGGGTGAAGAGAGGCTTTAATAAAGCCACAAAAAAGAGGGACCCTCGGATTGAGGGACTCTTTAGCCGAAATACCTTTATTATTCCTAAGACCAGGAGAAGAACAGTACAGGATACTATCAGACTGGGGAAAAGGTGGTAAATTATGATTCGCTTAATAACCTCCAGAAAAGCGGTAATAATCATTTAACATCTCTATTTCTCTCTACTTATCTTTAAACGTTCTCTTTCCTGAGCAAGGAGTTTTTCCAGTCTTTCTATCTCCTCAGGATTGCGACTGATTTCTCTTCGAAGGAGAGGAGAAATCAAATCTACCACCCCTTTTTTATGGATTCTATCTTCAAAAGACCCAAACCTGCTCAGATCCTTTTCTTCTATCAGAGGATAATACTTATATATCCCTTCTACTTTTTTCCGCTCCAAGAGACCCCGTTTAATTAGACGACTCAAGACTGTGTAAACACTACTCCTGGGAAGTCTCCGTTCATCATACATAATGGCAAAGATATCTCCCGCAGATATTCCCTCCTTCCCGTAACGAAAAATTAAATGCATTATCTCTGCCTGAAGGGGACCTAATCGCCCTTTCCAGGATTTTATCCAGGGTCTTTTTTCTTTCACTATTTTTCTCCTCTATAGTAATTATAATTATAAATGGGTATTTACAAAAGTCAACTTATAACTTTCAATTTGTCAATTTTCTTAAGCTACATAGGAAATTATATTTATAATCCGCTACTGAGAGTATTTCCCTAAAGGAGCTTCAGATGATCTCCAGCGACGGAAGGGAAAATCCAAAGTTTCCTTGACACTCTCCTAAAATTAAGCTAATATCTATACTAAAAAACATAGATGAAGACAGAAATAGGAAGAAAATTAAGAATCTTAAGAAAAAGATTGGGTTTAACCCAAAAACAATTTGCCGAACGAATAGAGGGTAAAGTTGATTATACTTATATCGGAAAAATAGAAAGAGGAGAACAGTATCCTTCTCTGAAAATGTTAGAGAGAATAGGGAAAGCTTTCTCTACTCCCGTAAGCTACTTTTTTGAGAATAATACTATTTTAAGTCTTTTCAACCTCCTCCCCGGGGAGATAAAAGAATTACTTGAAGATAGAAAGAAGCAAGACTTACTTATAATGAGTAAGAGACTAAACGAGCGGGATCTGGATTTAGCTCTCCAGATAATCCGGATTCTCTCTCAAGAAAAACCTCTAAGGTATCTTCAGTTAGCGGAGAAGAAAGTTAGATACGGATCTCTTGGTGAAGAAAAGAAAAAATATCTTATTAAGCGTATCGAAGAAGTTCTTGCTTCTTCCCCTCCTTCTCTTTCCTTTAAAGAAGATTGGGTAAAAGAAAGCCTAAGGATTGCTCTCCAAGCCCTAAAAGGTAATTGATTCCCTTGAAGATAAACTCACCACCCGATTCTTCCCCCGTTGTTTTGCGACATACATAGCCAGATCAGCTTTATGGAGTAAGTCCATCTTCTCCAGACTATGCTCAGGATAGGTAGCTACTCCAATACTTACCGTAACGGAGAAATTTGTTCCAGAAAAGGTATTTTCTACTCTCTTTCTTATTCTCTCAGCTAAAACATAAGCTGAGGAAGTATCTGTCTCCGGAAGAATAACCACAATTTCATCTCCTCCGTAGCGAGCAGGAAGATCTATTTTTCTTATACTCTCCCGAACAATCTTACTAATTCTCTTTAAAATCTTATCTCCGGCAAGGTGGCCAAAAGAATCATTAATCTTTTTAAGATTATCAAGATCAATAAAAATAAGGGATAAGAAATGATTAAATCGCCTGGCTCGGTTTATCTCCTCCTCTAATCTTTTATAGAGATATCTCTGGTTATAAAGACCAGTTAAATCTTCAGTAATAGCTGCTTGGTAAACCTTCTCTAAGTAATTTCTATTGATAATAGCTAAAGTTACCTGAGAAGCAAATATCTTTATTATCTCCATATCTAAGCGGGAGAAGTTTCTCCTCTTTTTAGTATAAATAGAAAATACCCCTAAATTTATGTTGCCTTTCTTGAGAGGGACAGTCAATAGGGAAGTAAATTTCTCAGTCTCTACTCCGTTCCAGGGATAAAGAGAACTTCGAGAAATATTTAGACACTTTATCGGCTTCCCTCTTAAGAATGTCCGACCGGCAATACTATTTTCATCAATGGGAAGTCGCCGGGTATGGGGAGCTCTCCGAGTGCCCACAGAAGTTTTGAGAAGAAGAACATTTTCTCTCCGGTCAGCCAACCTTAAAGTGCCGGCATCTGCTTTAAGAAGATTAATAGCAGAGTAAACAATATAGCTCAATAACTGCGAAAGAGGGGAACTCATCAATATCTTCTTGTTCACCTCCAGGATAGTGCGTAATTGCTTTGTCTTTTCCGTGAGCATCCTTATTTTCTTCTCTGCCTCTCCTTTTCCTGCTCTCATCATAATACTTCCTTAAAACTTAAAGAGTTTAAATTTTACCTCCAATTTCTCGGGAAGATATTCAATCCTGGCTAAATGAAATTTCTCCAGAGTAAAAGAAGCCCTTTTTAGTTCCTCTTTTTTAATATCGGTCCCCAGACATCTCTCTATCTCTTGCCAGTCTAATTTTCCCTCCCCTCTTCTTTCATCAACGCAAATGATAAAAAGAAGATAGAGTCTGATCTCTTCTGGAGAAAGCTTCTTCCATAAATTCTCTTCAAATACTACTCTGAGTAATTTCTCTCTGTCTATCTTCATAAAATTCTCTTTTAAACCATTAGAAACCTGTATTTTGGAAAATCTATTAGTTAATATTAGGATAAATAATTATTTTTGTCAAGTCCAAAATAAGATAAAAATCCTTTCTAAGGTTTGACTTTTCTCAAAATTTCGGTTAACTTGAATAAACTAAAAAAGAATAAATAATGAAAATCAGAGCTCATCATCTTCTCTGCCTCTTAGGTTTTAGGGGAGAGGGATATAATCCTGAGTTTATCAAGAAAATGAAGGAAATAAAGGAAAGATTAGAAAAAGAACCAAACTCAATTATTGAGGTGGTTAATGAATGTGATGAGATTTGTGCTCTTTGTCCTTATCAGGTTAATAATCTCTGCCAGAAAGGTAAGCTTTCCCAAAAAAGAACTAAAGAAATGGATGAAAAAGTCCTAAATTACCTGAACCTCCAGGCTATGGATACGATTACCTCGGGTAAAGTTTTTTCTTTAATTAAGAAAAGAATAGGGAATTTCTCTATAATAGTAAAGATTTGCGGTCAATGTGGCTGGCGAGAAGTCTGTAATTATTATCTTAAATTGCGTAATGAGTGGCGCAAGCAAAAAGGTTTAGGGGAGAATAGGAAGGAAATCTCACCCTGAAATATCTTGAATTTCCTTTACTAAACTTTCTTCATCTCCAATTTGACAAATTGCTAAAATAACCCATTATAAAGAAGAGAATTTACTAAGCTTAATTTTAGCACTTAATAGGAGGGGCGAGAATGACTTCACGAGAGAGAATAAGAAAAGCTATAAATCACCAGAAACCTGACCGTATTCCCCTCGATATGGGTTCAACCCCGGTGACCGGCATTCAAGCAAGTATTTATGCCAAACTGAGAAAAGCTCTGGGTTTAAAGGAGAAAAGGGTAAAAGTAATTGACCCTTATCAAATGCTGGCCTTTGTGGAACCTGAAGTAATTAATAAATTGGGAATAGATACCATCGGTTTATCTTTACCGGTGAATGCTTTTGGTTTTAAAAATGAAAATTGGAAACCCTGGAAACTATTTGACGGCACAGAAGTATTAGTTCCCGAAAAGTTTACTACCACCCCGGATAGGGAAGGGAATATTTACCTTTATCCGGAAGGAGATACTTCTGTCCCTCCCAGTGGAAAAATGCCTAAAGGAGGTTATTATTTCGATATCTTAGTGCGTCAAGAACCCTTAGATGAAAAGAGTTTAAACCCAGAAGAATGGGCAAGTCAGCAATTTTCAGTCCTTTCTGAAGAGGACCTTAAGTATTTAGAAAAAATGGCGGAGAATTTATATAAGAATACGGAGCTTTCCATCGTGGGAAGATTTATTGATGCCGGATTCGGAGATATTGCTCATATACCGGGAGCGAGTATTAAACATCCTAAGGGTATTCGCGACCCTCAAAAATGGATTATAGCTCATATTGAGCATCCTGAATATATTAAAGGAATTTTTGAGTATCAGTGCGAAATAGCCTTAAAGAATCTTGAACTTGCCTACGAGGCTATAGGAGAGAAGATAGATGTGATTATGGTTAGCGGGACAGACTTTGGCACGCAAAACGGACCCTTCATTTCCTTAGAAATGTATCGAGAATTTTATAAACCTTTCCATAAAAGAATAAACGATTGGATTCACCAGAATACTTCCTGGAAAACTTTTTATCATAGCTGTGGGTCGGTAGCTATCTTTCTGGACGATTTTATAGAAGCAGGGGTAGACATCCTCAATCCTGTGCAGTGTTCTGCTAAAGGGATGGACCCCCGGACCCTTAAGGAAAAATACAAAGAAAAGTTAGTCTTTTGGGGTGGAGGAATAGATACTCAAAAGACACTTCCCTTCGGTAATCCGGAAGAGGTAAAAAGAGAGGTTAGGGAGCGCTGTCGAATATTGGGAAAAGGCGGAGGTTACGTATTCAATACCATTCACAATATCCAGCAAAAAGTCCCTATTGAGAACCTTATGGCTATGTTTGAAGCATTACAAGAGGAGCAATAACTACTGCAGCGCGAGGTCCATCCTGCGCCTTGTCTTGAGGATAAACCCCAAGGCTACTCTAATAGGAGTATATCTGGTGCAATAACAGTAAAATGTCTGAGAAAATATTACTTAATAAAAAGGAATATGAAATCCTTGAAGAACCCCACAGACATATCCTCGTCCCCACAAAAAAAGAGCTCCACGGTTGGTGGCCCGGAAAGAGAGAATGCACTTCCGAAAGAATGCTTATTAATCCCTATAATGGATGCGGGATAGGATGCTTCTTTTGTTATTCTTTAGCTTTCCCCGGGCATTTTCAAATTTTCCGTGAAAAAGGATTAATCATTGTAGCTAAAGATTTCGATAAAGTAATTGCGGAACAGCTTGATTCTCTAAACGTTGCCTCCTGCGGTTATCTTTCCCCGGTAACTGACCCCTTTCAACTCTTAAATAAAAAATACCATCTTTCAGAAAAAATAATTAGAGTATTTGTGGAAAGAAACATTCCTATAGAATTTATTACTAAAGCAAAGATTCCCCAAGAAGCTATTGAGCTCATAAAATTACAGAAACACTCTTTTGGACAAATTTCTATCCTTACCTTAAATGAAAACTTACGAAAGATTCTGGTTCCCCGAGGTGCTTCTACAAACACTCTATTTGAGAACTTAGAAGCTCTTTCCCGGGAAGGGATTTTTGCTGTCTGTCGCCTTGACCCTATTTTCCCTTTTCTTACCGATAAGCGAAAAGAATTAGAAGAATTAATTGAAAGAGCTAAATCTACGGGAGTAACCCATATTATTGCCAGTATTTTAGATATTCCTCTTAAAATAAAAGAAGAAGTCTTTCAAAATATAAAAAGATACTTCGGGATAGGATTAGAATGGGACTACAAAAAATTATATCGGGAGAATATCAACGGTTATCTTCATGCCGATATAGACTATCGAAAAAAGGTCTTTGATAGATTACGGAATATTTGTGAAAGAAAAAATTTAACCTTTGCCTTATGTATGGAGTATGAGATTAAAGAGGGAGAGATAAAAGGATTAAATCAAGAATTTATGAGCTCCCAAAATTGCGAGGGAATTAATATTCCTATTTATAGAAGAAAAGGTAAAAGATTTTACCCGGCTTGTGATTGTAAGGGGGATTGCTTACACTGCACTAATGCTAAATGTGGAATTGAAGACTTAGCAATGGGAAAAGAGAATTCCAAAAAGGACTGGCATCTTAAGGATTATAGAAGATGGTCAAGAATAATTAAAAGGATAGATGATGAAAACAGGTATAGCTAATCTTCCTCTTCATTATGGTAAAGCTCCTCGCTGGCTTTTCCTTAGAATGAAAGAATTAGCTAAACAAATAACTATCGCTATTGTCAGTGAGTTTGGTGCGGAGGAGATGCTAAAAAGACTCTCCGACCCTTTCTGGTTTCAGGCTCTGGGATGCATCCTTGGATTTGACTGGCATTCTTCAGGAGTTACTACTACAGTTTGCGGAGCATTAAAGGAGGGAATAAAGGGATTAGAAAAAGATTTGGGATTATTTATCGCTGGAGGTAAAGGTAAAGTTTCCCGACAAACTCCTCTGGAAATTGAAAAATTGGCCGAGAAATATCCCCTGAGGATAAATCCCGAGAGCTTAATTTATGCCAGTCGGATGTCGGCGAAGGTGGATAATACTGCTCTCCAGGATGGTTATACACTTTATCATCACTCTTTTATTTTTAGCAAAAATGGTTCCTGGACTATAGTTCAGCAGGGGATGAATGAAATTACCGGATTTGCCCGAAGATATCACTGGTTAAGTGATAATCTTAAAAGTTTTGTTTGCGAACCCCATTCGGCTATCTGTTGTAACCGGCGGGGAGTAGTTTTAAATATGGTTGCCCGGGAAAGTGAAGAGACACGCTCTCTTACCACCAGTCTCTCCAGAGAAAAACCTGATAAAATAATCTCCGCGGTAAAAAAACTTAAAGAGTTAAACCTTCCCCGAACTCATCAGGTATTTATTCAAAACTTAAGGGAAAACTCCCTGAAGAAAGTTTTAATAAAAACTTATGAAAAATGGCCCGCTAATTTTGAGGAGCTTTTAGCAATAAGAGGAGTTGGTCCTAAGACGATAAGAGCCCTGGCTCTAATCTCTGAATTAATTTATGGAACTAATTTAAGTTTTCGTGACCCTGTTAAATTTAGCTTTGCTCATGGAGGTAAAGATGGTCATCCCTATCCTGTAAATAGAGAAGTATACGATAAGTCAATCAGGATAATCCAGAAAGCTATCTTAGAAGCTAAGATTGGGAGAAGAGAAAAGATAGAGACTTTAAAGAGATTGAATAATTTTGGATTGTCACTCCTACCTTCGTAGGCTCATAGTGACAAACAAAAAATTTTACTCCTTACTCTCATTATGAGCGAGGTTCTCGGCAAGTGTTTAAAGCCATCAGAGAATAGCTACACCAGGATTTAGGCCAAAAAGAGGACCCCTACACCCCTTAAAATGAGGAAAAGTTAGTACTTTTGTGGATAATGGCATAATTATTGAATACTAAACACACATATAATAAGAGGATTGAGGAGAAAAGCGATGAAGCAAAAAAAGTTATCTATTCCTCGGCCAGAGTATCCCCGACCGCAGATGGTTCGGGATAATTGGCTAAATCTTAATGGAATATGGGAATTTCAGGTAGATGCAGGACTCTCAGGAGAAGAGCGAGGATTATATCAAGGAGGAGAATTTTCACAAACTATTAATGTGCCTTTCTGTCCGGAGAGTAAACTTTCAGGAATTAATTATAACGATTTCCTTCGCTGTATCTGGTATCGGCGTAAGTTTCATCTCCCAGGGAACTGGAGGAAAATGCGAATTTTTCTTCATTTTGGGGCAGTAGATTACGAAGCAACCGTCTGGGTTAATGGAGAAAAAGCAGGAACTCATCGGGGCGGTTATACCCCCTTTTCCTTTGAGATAACCCCTCTCTTAAAAAAAGAGGAAAATCTTGTGGTAGTGCGAGCTCGGGATGATGTTCGTAGCCATCTCCAACCTTCAGGAAAACAGTCCCCGAAATGGGAATCTTATAGGTGTATGTATACTCGCACCTCCGGAATCTGGCAGACTGTCTGGCTTGAGGCAGTTCCCTCTACCTTCATTCAATCTTTTCGCTTATATCCAGACCTTGATAGAGGAAAAGTTAGCTTTCGGGTAAACATTAATGGAGAAGTCGAGGGACTTATCCTCAACACTAAAATATTTGCTTCCGGAAAAAAAGTGGGAGAGAGAGAAATTCCTGCCAGAAACTGGCTATTCTTCAGTATAAAGCTTTCTGAAATTTATCCCTGGCAGGTGGATAAACCCTTTCTTTACGATATTGAGTTTTCCCTTAAAGAAAGAGGAAAATGCCAGGATAAGGTAAAGAGCTATTTTGGCCTTAGAAAAATTGAAATTCAAGGGGAAAAAGTTCTTCTGAATAATAGACCCATCTTTCAAAGACTGGTCCTTGACCAGGGGTTTTACCCTGAAGGAATTTATACTGCCCCTACGATGGAAGCTCTTCGCCAGGATATCGAACTTTCTTTATCCTGTGGTTTTAATGGAGCCAGGCTTCACCAGAAAGTATTTGAACCTTATTTTCTTTACTGGGCCGATAAACGGGGTTATCTTGTCTGGGAAGAATATCCTAACTGGGGGATAGACCACTCACACCCAGCAGCACTAAAGATAATCTTAAAAGAATGGCTGGAGGTTATTGAGCGGGATTTTAATCATCCCTCCATTATTGGCTGGTGTCCATTTAACGAAACACCACAAAATCAAGACCCCGAACTTATCCAGATTATTTACCGCACGACAAAGTCAATAGACCCTACGCGCCCGGTAATTGATACCAGTGGTTACCATCATATAGAGACAGATATTTACGACTGCCATAACTATGAACAGGACCCGGAGAAATTTTCTTCCTCATTTGAGGCATTTAAGAAAGGTGGGCAGCCCTGGAGAAACGACCCAGAGAACCAATCTCCCTATCAAGGTCAGCCTTATTTTGTTAGTGAATATGGGGGAACCTGGTGGAACCCTCATCAAAAGAACAATAAAGCCTGGGGATATGGTAAGAGACCCGAAACAGAAGAAGAATTTCTGGAGCGTTACCGAAGGCTTACGCACGCCCTCTTATTTCATCCCCGGATTTCAGGATTTTGTTATACTCAGCTCTATGATATAGAACAAGAAGTTAACGGACTTTACACCTACCAGAGATGTCCAAAATTTGACTTATCTATCATAAAGAAAATTAATTCTCAAAAAGCGGCTATTGAGGAATGAGAAGAAATTACGGGAGTAGGGGGCATATCCTGCACATAATCAGATTGTATAAAACAAAAATAGAGACAGGCTAAAGCCTCGGGCTACCATAAGAAAATTAGTCAGCAGGAGAGAAATCAAAAATATTGAGTAATGGAAATGTAGACATAATAGAAAAACTAATTAATAATGAACAAAGTTTGTGAAAGAGGGACAAAGGAGGGGGGCGAGTTAGTAGTTGACCATATTAAACCGAAAGATAAAGGGAGGACAAATGATATTAACAACGGACAAACTTTATGTAGGGGACACAATCTTATGA
>JAGGVN010000146.1 GCA_021158005.1 Candidatus Aerophobota bacterium
GAAGTTGAATGAGGAGAGGAAGACATCCACTCATGGGATTAACCCCATATTTTTTGTATACTTTCATCATTTCCATCTGCATTTTTTGGGGATCACTCTTAAACTTTTTTTGAATAGCCGATAGTTCTGGCTGAGCAAGACTCATCTTATGAGTAGATTTGAATTGCTTATAGGTCAAGGGGAAAAGAATCCCGTAAATAAGAAAGGTGAGAAGAATAATAGCCATTCCATAACTATGGGTGAAACTATAGAAAAAGATGAGGAGTTTAATGAGTCCCACTGAGAGATTACCCCAAAAGCTTAGAGAGACTGCTTTGGTGAGCCGGTAATCTTCTCCGGTTATTTTTTCGATCTCTATATTCACTAATCTTAGTTCAGAATAATTTTGAGGACCGGCATAAATCATCCATCTACTTTCTATTCTGTTATCTTTAAATCCGAAGTATCGTGGACCAAATATTCCTTCCTGAGGATGATTCAAGGAGGCAAGAATTACCAGGAATTCTCTTTTCTGGCGTATCCCCAGCCATTTTATTCCTCGCCCATATTTTGAGCTAACTCCTTGTTTCTCTTCCTCGTAAAGGGCTCCTTCATAAAAAGCTAATTGCTCTTCATCGCCCCACTTTTTTTCTATTCCTCCTTGCCAGCTAAGTTCATAATAACTTCCTATAGGGAGTGTTGCCTTAATAGTAACGACACCGTGATATCCTCGTGGGGGGAGAGTAAGAGTTTTAGCTACCTTATAACCTTTTGCTTTATCTTCCCAGAGAAAGAAAATCTCTCTTTTCTCCTGGTTAAGCTTAACCCTAAAGTTCTCTTTGTTTAAGTCTATTACCTCTCCTTCGGGAAGGAATAACTTCAAGCCCCAACAGGTTATGTCTTCCCTTACCAGTTCTTTTTTAGATTGCTTGATCAACCAGGATTTAATTTCTCCTCCTTCTGGGGTGCAGACTACTCTAATCTGGTCGTTCTCCAGAATAAACTCCTCTTTTTCTGTCTCTAAGGGCACTTCCTTTTCCTCGGGGGAGGGGGAAGGAACTACTTTCTCCGGAGAAGGAGAACGAGTAAACATAAAAAGATTATAAACTATAAGTACCAGCGCCGATAAAACAATAGCCCAGATAACATTTTTTTCCATATATTAACCTTCTTTTTTATTTTTATACTACCGGATCGTAACCTCCCGGGTTAAAGGGATTGCACCTTAATATCCGTTTTATGCCCATCCAGCTCCCTTTTTTCAGTCCATACCTCTGGATAGCTTTGAGAGTATATTCTGAACAAGTAGGATAAAATCTACAATGAGAAGGAAGAAAGGGAGAGATACATCGCTGATAAAATATTATTAATCCTATTCCTATTTTTTTAACTTTCATCTCTTTAAATCTTTTATTTAAGTTTTTTTATTATACCTTATTTTACTTTCTTTTGTCAACTTTTTGTTTTTAGTTTTAATCTCCATTCCGAGGAGAATTAATCTTAACATTTTCCTAAAGAGAGAATTTATATGAGGAGAGTAAATTATAAAATTTTTTTTCTAAAAACCTCGGAAATTTTAGGGGATTGACAAAATTTTTTTATATGTTATTAATATAACCAGTTAGTATAAACGGTTAACTAAATTATATAAAAAAGAAGTCTTTACCGCTTCTGATAAGGAAGAAGTGTTAATTATACTTAATGAATTTTTTTCACAGCAGAGGGCCAATAAATGGCAGTAACCATCAAAGAAATAGCCAAAATAGCTAATGTATCCGTTTGTACAGTATCAAGGGTTATAAATAATACCTATCCTGAAAAAGTAAGTAAAGGGACTCGCTTGCGAGTATTAAAAGTAATGAAGGATTTAGGTTATCGCCCAAGTATTATAGCCCGGGGCCTGGCAAAAAAGAAAACCAGTCTCTTAGGCTTAATAGTTCGCGATATTATGTCTTCATTTTACCCCGAGATAATTGAAGGAATTGAGGACGAAGCTAAGAAATTCGATTATAGCCTAATTTTGTGTACTACTAAAGGAAATCCCAAAGAAGAAGCAAAGTATCTTCGTCTTCTTCGGGAGAAACGAGTCGATGGGATAATATTAACTCCTGTAATAAATGAGCAAGCTAATATAAAGTTATTTGAAGAACTAAAACGAGATAAAATTCCTCTTGTTTTTATTGCCTATTATTTAAAAGAATTCAAAGGGCTTTATGTAGTTGTTGATCACAAGTTGGGAGGATATATGGCTACCAAACATCTTATTGAATTGGGACATAAGAGGATTGGGTATTTAGGGAAGGAAAATGACATAGTTGGCAAAGAGAGAGCAAAAGGATATAAACAGGCTCTTTTTGAATATAACATTGAGTTTAATAAAGAATTAATTATAAAGAGTGGCTATTCGTGGAAAGATGGCTATTATAGTATGAAAAGATTTTTAAAAACAAAGAATAATAGACCTACCGCTATATTTGCTATCTGCGATATGACTGCCTGGGGAGCAATGCAGGCTATTAGGCAAGAGGGATTAAAAGTGCCTGAAGATATAGCCATAGTAGGTTTTGATGATTTGGGAATATCCTCATTAATGGAAGTTCCCCTTACCACCATTGCTCAGCCTAAATATGAAATGGGGAAAGTAGCTGTAACAAAACTTATTAAAAAAATTGAACATAAAAATGCTCGAGGCACCATTCTTAAACCTAAATTAGTCATAAGAAAGTCCTCCGGGGATAGAAGAGCTTTCTAATTTCATCTGGAGAGAAAAGGTTTTTGAAGAGTAAAAGCTAAAAATGAGGTTGGAAAGGAGGTGAAAAGAGTAAAGAGAGCCGTTAGCTGGAAAAAAGAATTATGTTAAAAAAATAAAAAGATGAAAAGGAGGTAAAAGTGACAAAAAAAATAATAAGAAGATTAATAGTAAGTGGGGTAATATATTTGTTGGGAGTGATTCCAGTAGTAGCTGCTCAATATAGCTATATCGATTTAGCTAAAAGCGAAATAGATTCGGTAGAGATAAAGGAATTTAATGAAGCACCCGACTTGAGGGTAAAAGTTGCCGCTGGAGAAATCCCTTCTGTAGAAAAAAGGCTTCCTGAAGAGCCGTTAGTAGTAAAGCCAGTAGAAGAGATTGGCCAATATGGGGGAATATGGCGGTGGATGCGAGTTAGACCTAACGAGTTATGGGCTTTTTTTGAATATGAAGCAAAAGAGAATCTAATTCGTTATTCTCCAGATTTTAAAAAGATTTTTCCTAATGTAGCTAAGGATTTCCAATGGAGTGAAGACGGTAAAACGGTAACTTTTTATCTTAGAAAAGGAATGAAGTGGAGTGATGGAGCTCCATTCACGGCCGATGATTTTGTCTTCTGGTATGAAGATATAATTCTCAATGATCAGCTCACTCCTGCTAAACCAGGGTGGTTAAGAGTTGGTGAAGAACTGGGGAAGTTAGAGAAGATAGATGATTATGCTTTTAAGATAACTTTTACTCAGCCTTACGGTGTACTCACCGAGAAACTGTCTGGTTGGTGGGCTCCTCTTTTGTATGCTCCTAAACACTACTTAAAGCAATTCCATCCTAAATATACTCCTATGGAGAAAATAAAGGAAATGATGAAAAAAGAAGGTTTTGACACCTGGACAGACCTTTTTAGTAGCAAGAATACAGCTTATGATAATCCTGAACTTCCTGTAATTACAGCTTGGTGTGTTATTGATCCAATGATAAAACCAATACAAAGAGCGGTGCGAAATCCCTATTATTGGAAGGTTGACACTGAAGGGAATCAACTTCCTTATATTGATCGTATCCAGTCCGGTTTAGTATCCGACGATGAAACCTTAAGGCTTAAGGCTATTGCTGGTGATATTGATTTTCAATACAGACATATCCAATTAAGCAGAAGTTATACCCTATTTAAGGAATATGAGAAGAAGGGTGATTATAGAATCTGGGCTATGATTAGTCCCAGTAGTAATATGTATACCATCCAGTTAAACTACACTCATAAAGATCCAGTTCTGCGTAAACTTTTCTGGGATAAGCGATTTCGCATAGCTTTATCTATAGCTATAAATAGAGATGAGATAAATGCATTATCCGATCAAAAGGGATTTGGTACACCCTCTCAAGTAGTTCCCGCGCCGGGCTCCGTATGGTATGATGAGGAACTTGCCAAGCTCTATACTGAATATGACCCTGAAAAGGCAAACAAAATCTTAGATGAAATAGGCTTAAAGTGGGATAAAAAACACCAATATAGACTCCGACCTGATGGGAAAGAACTTAAAATTCTCATAAATTCATCTTCACGCTATGACTGTCCTGAAATGGCAGAACTTATCAAAGGATACTGGCAAAAGATAGGAATAAATGCCAGAGTTAAGCCTCTATCAGATGAGCTATTTAATCTGCGTAAGGAATCAGCTGACTATGATGTTCTCTCCTCTTATGTAAATGCAGGATATCCAGGGTGGTTACCCACATCTTCCAGTACCCTCTGGCCTATTGACCAAACTTATCATACAGCGAAGTGGGGTTTTTGGTATGCTACAGGTGGGAAATCAGGTGAAGAGCCTCCAGCGATCGTAAAACATTTAAGGGAGCTTTATGATGAAGCTGTAAAGACAACTTCTTCAGAAAAAAGAATTGAGCTTATAAAAGAAGCAGTTAAAATTAATGTAGAAAATCTTCTGCAGATAGGTGTAGTAATTGAAAATCCTATAGAAAGATTTGGTATAGCTAAGAATAATTTTAGAAATGTGCCTGAACCTCCTTTGTCCGGTGACCTTACTATGTATCAAACAGCGAGTTGGTTCATTAAAAAATAAATAATTTAATGGAGAAAAGGAACCTCTGTTCCTTTTCTCCATTCTTGTTCATACCTAAAAAATCTAAGAGAGATAAGATATGCGAAAAACCGACTTAGTATTCTGTTGTGAGCCTGATAATGATTTGTATAAGGTAATGATTGAAAATGGTTATCGATACCCAAGATTTGACTTAGTTTCTGAAGCTATTGCCAGAACATCCGAAGGTGAGGGAATGCTCATTTTAGCCAGTGAATATCCGGACAAGGGGATAAAAATTGACTCAGAATTACTAAATAAAGCACTTATAAAGCGTCTTCGATTATATATAGAATATCCGGCTATTATTGGTAGTCTTTCTTTTAATGAGCCAAAAATGACTAAGTGGGAACGTTGTGTAATTAGCTCCGATTTTTTTGGTGCTAAACTTGAAAAAATGAGAATAATTGCTATTCACGACTGTCATTTTGTTCCTGCGGAAAGTGGCAATCCTCATATTGTTGTCGCTCGGGTTGCTGGTTTTAATAAAGCTATATTTGGCCTTCCTGAAAAAGTATATCCTATTCTATTCCTTTATAAACCTGATATTCTTCTTTCAACAACAAAGTTAAGTAATTTTGTTAGCGGTAGATATAGTCCCCAGGATGCCTGGCAGATTATCTGGAATAAGATTATTAACTGGATAAGCAAAGGAAAAATAACTCCCACTCTTAAGTGGAAACCAGCGGTCAGACCTATGTATGCGCTCAACGAAAAATTATCCCGGGGTTTTGAGAAAAAAGCATTTGATAAAGCTGTTGGATGGTTTTATAACTCAAAATTACTCGTTAATCCTGATTTTGAAAAGCAAATCAAAAATACAATAGAAAGAATAAAAGAGACTGATGGAGTGGGTCCCCCGCCCCCAGATGATATGCCTATAGGAGATGGCAAGAATGGAATATCAGAAGGGTATAGTGCAAAGATTTACTATAATGGGAGTCAAAAACAGAGGTATATTCGAAGAAGCGATTGTATTGGTGAATCAGCAATGGCTCTATCTTTTGATTACAAAATCAATCGTCATAAACAAAGTAAAGATATAGCTAAAAATCTTTTAGATTACATTTATTTTATCTCAAGTTTTAGAAAAGGTCCTCGCAGTGATCCTCGTCACCCAGCTTATGGCCTTCTCTCCTGGGCAGAAAATGCCTTAGATATCTATTATGGTGATGACAATGCCCGCTCTATCTTAGGAACATTAGTTACCAGTGCTTTGCTAAATTCTGATAGGTGGACCAGGCAAATATTAGAAGCAATTCTGGCTAACTTGCGAACAGCGGGAAAGTATGGTTTTCGTCATAGTCGCCTGGAAACTTGTGAACTTGAAAGAGAAGGATGGCGTAAGTTCAATGAAGAAGAATATGTTAAATATTCCCCTCATTATCAGGCATATATATGGGCCTGTTATCTCTGGGCTTATAATAAAACTAATTATGAACCTTTTTTAAATAAGACTGAGACTGCTATCCAGATGATAATGGAGGCTTATCCGAGAAACTGGCGCTGGACAAATGGGATTACTCAGGAAAGAGCACGAATGCTTCTTCCCCTATCCTGGCTAATTAGAGTAAGAGATAAGCAAGAATATCGTGATTGGCTTTATCTTATAGCTAATGATTTACTTAAAGACCAACAATCCTGTGGAGCAATTAGAGAAAGTATTGGGGAAGCGGGCTTAGGTCAGTATGCACCGCCAATTTCCAATGAAGCTTATGGCACGAGTGAAGCTCCCTTGATTCAAGAAAATGGTGATCCGGTAAGTGATATGCTTTATACCAGTAATTTTGCATTTATTGGTTTACATGAGGCTAATGCCGTAAGTAATAATAAAAAATTAAAAGAGGCAGAAGATAAACTTACTGAATTTCTCTGTAGAATTCAGATTAATTCCGAGGTTTATCCTTATCTTGATGGTGGCTGGTACCGTGCATTTGATTTTAAAAACTGGGAATACTGGGCAAGTAATAGTGATATTGGTTGGGGTGCCTGGTCTATTGAATCCGGTTGGACACAAGGCTGGATTACCGCTACATTAGGAATGCGCTTGCAAAAGACCTCGCTATGGGATATAATCCAGAAGATAGAGGTAGAAGAAAAGTTTCCTAAGATACTTAAGTTAATGAGTTAAAAGTATTAAACGGTAGTTATTAACCATTTTCTTTATTTAAAGAAGAAGATTTTACAAAAAAGGAGGTATCTATTATGGACGTTGCCCGTAAGATTATTTTAATTGCTATTGATACATTACGAGCGGATCATCTGGGTTGTTATGGCTATAAACTATCTACCAGTCCAAATATTGATAAAATTGCAAATCAAGGAGTATTATTCGAGCGTCATTATGCAACAGATGTGCCTACAAGACCTTCATTCACTGCTCTATTTTCCAGTCAAAGAGGAATAAAAAACGGAATATTAGGGCATGAGAATGTAGCCTCTGATTTCAGGATTCTCAAGCCTCTTCTGGCAGAGCACTTTGCTGCAGCAGGATACCGCACAGGGATGATTTCAAATTTGCTATATACCACACCTTGGTTAGTAAAGGGATTTAAGGATATTATTCCTCCAGGCCTTCGCTGGCAAGGAGGAAATGCAGAGGAGGTTAGTGCTGAAGCGTGTCAATGGCTAAAGACTTATGGAAATGGAGATTTTTTTCTTTTTGTCCATTATTGGGACCCTCATGGTCCCTATATCGAAGCTCCAGAATTTTACCAGAAAATCTTTTTAGCGGAAGAATATACTTCTATAGCACCAGATATGAGATTTATTGAAAGTAATGAAGTCCTCAAAAGTTTTTATAGTCAATATCATAAACTGGCAAATAGAGGAGAGACTAGACCCAAAAGACTTCTTGCCTATTATGATAGTGAGATTCGGTATGTAGATGATTATATTGAGCGTATCTTTCAACTCCTCCAGCAACTTAATATTGAAGAAAAAACATTGGTAATAATTACCAGTGATCATGGAGAGGCATTTGGAGAATACGGATTTTTTGACCATCTAAGTTGCTATGAGAATGTTGCTCATATTCCCCTTATCTTTTGGTGGCCAGGAAGAATCCCTGAGGGCCAAAGGATAAAAGGTTTTTCTTTAGGAGTTGATCTTATGCCCACACTTTTAGAATTAGCTGGCTTACCTATTCCCGATGATATTTGTGGAAAAAGTTTGGTAAAGGTAATTACAGGAGAAAAAGGCACCTCTCGTCAAGAAGTGGTAACCAATACCTGCGCTACTGTAGTTCAGCGAATGTACATTAGAGAAAATTGGGCCCTTGTTCATACACTTAGCCGACCCGGTTTTGATCACATAAAGGAATATGAATTGTTTAATCTGGCTGAAGATAGAAATCAAGAAATAGACGTTTCTGAAAAAGAAAGTAAAAAGTTTAAAAATATGCGATTAGCCCTGGAGGATTGGTTGGCAAGGGAGCTGCAGGGACAAGCTGACCTTTTACATTTTATGGTAGAAAAAGGTGGTTGGGCATGGAGGCTTACTCCTTTACAAAAGATATTGTGCAAGCATCCCCGTATTTTGCTAAAAGATCCAAGCTTAAGGAGAATTCTTATTAATAAATTTGGCTTAGCAGTGAATTGGTTAGAGACTATATTAAGAGAAGAAAATTAGTATTATTAAAAATGAAAGAAGAAATTTTTTTTAATAGTTTACTTAAATTCTCTCGTAAGCAATTATTAGAAATATTATTCCTCTCTGGATAAAGAAAATCGGAAAAGAGAAAGTAATTTATGCCTTTGATCATGAAGAGCCTGATTATATCCCCCATATTTGAACAATTAATTGTTTCCAAAGTATATTTAACTAAAACGGCAAGGGAATAACTTTACCTCCTGTAAGTTAATAATACTCATATTCATATATAATCTTCTCTACAGGAATTTCTCGTAGTTTTCCCGAGATAACTTTATAAATATAGCATACTTTTTCATAAATTTTGCCTTGCGTATTAAATTTACAAAAAGTTCTCCTGGATAATCTACCCTGAGAATCATACTCTTTTTCCTCAACCATATCCCCCTTTTTATTATAGATATAGACGAACCTGCGCCATACTTCTCCTTCTAAATCATAGATTACTCTTTCAATCTCGTTTTTTCTCTCATCATAGATAACCTTCCATAGCAAAACTGGTGACGGGTGATAAAGTTTTTCATATATTCTCTCATCGCTATATTCATAGATAGTTTCTGATAATAAGCGATGGCGAGAATCATAAACTGCTCCTTTAATTTTATTCCCCTCTTGGTTATATTCCCAGGAAAACTTGTTTAATAGATTACCCTCAGAATCATAAATTACTTTTTCAATTATATTTCCTTTCTTATCATAATGATAACTATATTTCCTCAATAATTTACAACTGGACATAAGGCTACAGCCATCCTTTTTGTATATTCTCCACTCAACCATCTTCCCCTCACCATTGTACTCATAGTCGTATCTATAACAAATATCCTCATGGGAGAAGGGATAATTATATTCATTGGTAATATCTCCCCTCTTATTATACTCATAATAAAAGATTTTCACTGAATAGGAGTTAGAACTATACTTTAATGCTCGAATAGTATTTCCCTTCGTATCGTATTCATAAATCCATCGCTCTCGAATTTTAAGGCTATATTCGCCAGATTTTTCTATAAAATCATACCTGTACTCAATTTTCTTTTTTATCTTTCCCGACTTATTAGCCCAGCATCCTGTGCTCAGAATAGTTAAAATTATAAATAAAAACACCGTGACCTTTGTGATATTCTTAGACACATTTTACCTCTTTTTAAAATACTTAATAGATTCATTATTATGGTTAAGAAGATTTTCTACCCAGAAAATCAGTCTCAAAAGTTCCTTTAATTTCCTTTGGCCATCGTGCAAGTGTAGCTCCCAAAAATTTAATTAAAAAAGAATATATCTAAATCGATACATAGTTCTCTCCTTAGAGTTAATATGAGAAACCCACCAATTTTTTATTTCTTTAGTATCCAACTTGGTAGTTAGAGTTACCAGCTCTGTGCCCCTCGGCCAGATGACCAAAGGTAATCCTGAACCACCCTGCGCTGTTTTTATCTCATTTAATAAAAGTTCATATTCTATTCTATTTAGAATTGGTGCCACGGGTATGAGGGTGGGATTATGAATCTTAATCCGGTATCTTAGTTCGATTTCATTAGTAGTAATTTTCATCCATTCAAAACATAAAGACTTAATTTGGAGTCTAAACGGTCCAAAACTAAGATTACTCACCTCTGCGGTATTTATGCTTTCCAGTATATGAGTTCGAAACTCGCTCTTTGACAAAAAGGGATAGACAAGGTCGACTCCCCCCAAATTTATTATTAACTTCCCGTGAATTGTTGTTGTAGTTTTTTCCCCATTTTTCATATGAGAGATCCACCATCTGAGAATATTCTCGTTGTTATTGTTAATTCTAAGAGTAAAGCGAATGAGGGTTCCCTGAGTTCTTTTTTCCACGGTAACATCCTCAGCCAGACCCCCAGCCATTTTAATATTATTTAGATAAATCTCGCAGAAAACTGATAGTGAAGGTAAAGATAAATTTATCTTATTGAGTAAAATTTGAGTAATGATGGTCGTTGTGTCAAAGGAGATAGGACCCCAGAAATGAGAAATGTTCTCCATTTTAATTTCAGGAACTACTATGGACGGTTTTTCTACTATGATAGGGAATTCTTCTTTATTCTTTGGAATAATAATATTTAGTGTTTTTCCCGCCTGGGCAATATTAATTCCTATAATTACTCTTATTCCTAAAAGCACAAAAAGTATAATAATTCCTCTCATATTCTAAGATTTTTTGGATGATATTATCTTTTGGAAGACCCCTTGGAGTAAACTTTCCTTTATTCTAAATTCCTCGAGGAATTGGTGATATTCCGCAATGCTCTCGAAGTTAAAGTCTTCCCCAAAATTGCACATACATCAGTTGGAAGATGGTGACTAACCGAGGAATCGAATCTTAGCTGAGGGTGAGAATTCTTCATCTCCCCTCCAGTAAACCAGCATCAAGGGAACCCGGGGTAAACCACGAAAGGAAAAGGATAAATCGCCAAATGATTCCTTATGTCCACCTAATCTCTTCGCCACACACCTTACCATCTCTAAATCATTTTTGAATACCTTTACTAATTCCTTTCCGGTATAGCTCTGGAATGCTCGATGATAAAACATTCCCCCAGGTAATTCTGAAAATGAAATCTAGCTTCTGGTCCCGGGTTTCGATTCAATCAAACTACTCTCCTTTTTAAATATTCTTATTTCAATGTAGAGAAGAAAAATAGCCTTGTAAGAATTACTTTTTCCAGAGTTCTTTATCCAGGCAGCGATATTGAAGTGCCTCCGAGATGTGAGAAGAGTTTATCTCTTCTTTCTCTTCTAAATCAGCAATAGTGCGAGAAATTTTAAGAACC
>JAGGVN010000056.1 GCA_021158005.1 Candidatus Aerophobota bacterium
CCCTTTAATATCCGCGTAAATGGAATTGGTCCAGGCTATGTCAATACTGAGATGACCCGTCCCCTGGTTGAGAATAGAGAATTTAATACCTGGGTAAGAAAACGCACACCCTTAGGACGCTGGGGAATGCCTTCGGATTTTGAAGGTATAGCTATCTTCTTAGCTTCAGAAGCTTCAGCTTTTATTACCGGTCAAATTATTTATGTAGATGGTGGTTGGTTAGCTACATTTTAAACCTGGGTTATTTTAAAAGAAAAAATTAATTTTTAATTCTAATAAAATATTATCGGGAGGTAAGATAAATGCGGATTAGAAAAGCTAAAGAAATAGATATTCCTGAAATTGTGAGTTTAACTCAAATATCCTGGGAAGGTGCTACAATTGCCGAGTTATTAGAGAAAAAATATGGGATAATTGGAGGGAAAAGATGGTATGAGTACAAAGGAGAGGAGATCAAGAGTTTCTGTAAGAATAATCTTGATAAAGTCTTAGTAGCCGAAGAAGATAATAAAATATTAGGATATGCTACTTATTATATTGACGAGAATAGGAAAGTGGGAACCGTAGGTAATAATGCGGTTCATCCCAATTTTCGGGGAAGAGGGATTGGTTCTGCTCTTCACAAGAAAGTGCTGGAAGAACTTGAAAAAGCAGGTATGGAAATTGCTCTTGTTAGCACCTTAGAAATAGATAAACCCGCTCAGCATGTTTATGAAAAGCATAATTTTAAAGAATTCGCCAGGACAATTCATTATTCTAAAAAGTTAAAATGAAAGGAGATTATCATTGGGAGAGGAAAAGGTCCGTATAGCTTTAATTGGTGCTGGAAGAATGGCTAATAGAGTTCATTATCCTTCATTAGCAGAGTTTTCAGATGTAGAAATGGTGGGTTTATGCGATTTAATAGAAGAGAGGCTAAGGGTAACCAGTGAAAAATTTCATATTGAAAGGACTTTTAAGGATTATAAGAGGATGCTGGATGAGGTAAATCCAGACGCAGTTTACATTTTAATGCCGCCTCATCATCTCTTTGATTTAGTGATTGAATGTTTGAATAGAAAATTAAATGTTTTTATAGAAAAGCCACCAGGAATTACTGCGGAACAGACCAGAAATATGGCCCGCTTAGCAGAGAAAAATGAGTGTCTTACTATGGTAGGATTCCAACGGCGTTTTTGCCCAATCATTGTGGAAGCACGCAAGCGAGTTGAAGAGCGAGGACCCATTATTCAATGTGTGGCTAAATTTATGAAGAATACCTTAGGAGCACCGCCTTATTACGGAGGCGCTATTGATATTTTAACCTGTGATGCTATTCATGCTGTGGATATTTTACGCTGGATGGGGGGTGAGGTAAAAAAGGTAAGTAGCGATATAGAGAAATTTTATGCCGAATATGATAATGCCTTTAATGCTCTTTTGAAGTTTGAAAGTGGAGCAGTGGGGATTTTACTTACCAATTGGGTGGTAGGAAAACGTATCTTCCAGGTAGAAATGCATGCTAAAGGTATTTCTGCTTTTGCTGAACCTGACGATAAAGCAGTAATTTATAAGGATAATAAAGAAGAAGGGGAAGTTCTTCCTACTAAAGAAGTAGCTCAAAGTAATAAAGAGTATAAGTATGCTGGTTTCTTTGCTGAAAATCGACATTTCATTGATTGCATAAAAAAGAATAAGCTTCCCTTAACTAATTTCTCTGATGCAGTAAAGACTATGGAACTGGTAGATAGAATTTACCATTCAATAATCTAAAGACATCGGACATTCCCTTTCGTCGCTGTAGAGCTCTTTGGATTATTCTGCTCAGCTAATTTGAAGGAGCGATGCTTCACATTTCCTCCTCAACGCTGTCGCTGCTCCCCCTGAAACCTATAAAGCATTTCACTACGGGAAAGATTTAAACTCGGAGGCTTTGCCTCCTCAAACATAAATCTTTCTTTTTCCTCCGCTTGAGAAACTTCGTTAAGGTGGACCATCTAAGGCTCCTTTAGGGAAATGTCCTCTAGTAGAGGGTTTCTATGGAATTAAAGGTGAAAATAAAATGTGGTGGATAGATAAAGTTTTAAAATTTTATCCTTTTGGTTCTTTGTTGGGAGTAATAGAAGGGGGAGGAACAGCTAATCTTAATTTAGTGGTGGAGACAGAAAAAGGTAAGTTTTTTTTAAAGTGTCGTCGACCCCAATATGCTTCCCGGGAAAGGATTATTTTTGAAGATGCTTTCCAAAATCATCTAAAAAGGAAGGGACTTCCTGTTTATCCTTCCTTAAAAACAAAAGAAGGTAAAAATTTTGCAACCTGGGAAGATAGAGTCTTTCAGCTTTATCCTTATGTAGAAGGGGATATTTTTTCGGAAGAAAATTTTGGAGAACTGATAGAAGTAAGCAGAGTGTTGGGACGCTTCCATCTTGCGGCCAATTCTTTTTCACCTCCGGTACCTAAGGAGTTACCGCGCTATGATGACCCCAAAATAATGAGAGAAAAATTAGAGAAAGTAAGGAAAATAGTTAAAAAAGAGGAGGGAGAAAAGATTGATTTTCTTATTAATCTTACTTTGGGAATAGAGAAAAAATTACCCGATAAGGTATATCATTCTCTTCCTCATACCTATTTTCACGGAGATTTTCATCCGGTGAATCTTAAATTTAAAGAAGGAAAACTCGTTGGTATCTTTGATTTTGACTGGGTGAGTCTTCAACCAAGATTAAGGGATATCGCTGATGGGATTCTTTTCTTTGCCTCCCTTAAAAAGGAAAAATATCAAACTAACGATATTGCTTCTCTTACTCAAGCGGTGAATTTTGATTTAAAGAGAACAAAAACTTTCTTGCAATTTTATGAAGAAAGTGCTAAAATTTTATCTACGGAAAGAAAACTTTTACCCTGGTTTATCAGAGCTCGCTGGTTAAATTGTCGGGTTGAGGGAATGAGAAAGGTTTCAAAAGAAAAAAGAATTCCATATCTTTTAAAAGACATTTTCAAACCCTTAAATTCTTTAGAGAAAATAGAAAACAAAATTAATTAAAATGAAACCGCGGATTTCTATATTAATGTCTTTAGAGATGACCCAGAATATCATTTCTAAAGAGGATTATACTCGCTTAAAAGAATTCAGCAATCTTAATCCAGAAATTCCTCAAAAGATAAATGAGGAGTCTACAAAGAAGGTAATTAAAGGAGCAGAAGGATGTATTAGTGGATGGGGAACTCCCAGGTTAACTAAGGAAATCCTCGATGAAGCTCCCAATCTAAAGATAATCGCTCATTCTGCTGGGTCTATAAAAGGAATTGTAAGCGAAGAGGTATGGAGAAGAAAAATTACAGTTACAAGCGCTGCTTCTGCTCTGGGGATAGGAGTAGCTGAATTTACATTAGGTATTATGCTTACTACGATGAAAAGAGTCTGGTGGTTTAATGAGTTAACTCATAAAGGATTCTGGCGAGAGGATAAAGAAGTAAAAAGAGTTAAAGAACCTTATAAATTAGTAGTAGGAGTTATTGGTGCTGGTAATGTTGGGCGTAATTTTATAAGACTTTTAAAAAGCTTAGAGGTAAAGATACTTCTCTATGACCCTTATTGCTCGGAAGAGGAAACTAAGAAATTAGGAGTAAAAAAAGTTTCTCTTGAAGATTTAATGAAGGTATCAGATGTTGTCTCCCTTCATGCTCCTAATATTTCCTCTAATTATCATATGATTAATCGGGACAATTTAAAACTTCTTAAAGACGGAGCTATCTTTATCAATACGGCGCGTGGTTCTTTGGTTGATGAAGAAGCACTTATTGAAGAGTTAAAAAAAGGAAGAATCACTGCCTGTCTTGATGTTACTGACCCTGAGCCTCCCGGGAAAGATAGTTTTTTAAGAAGATTGCCCAATGTAATTCTTACTCCTCATATTGCCGGAGCAGTGGCTAATAATAGGTTCAGACAGGGAAATTATGCGGTAAATGAGATTATAAGATTTTTTTCTGGAGAAAAAGTAAGGTATGAAGTTACTGAAAATATGCTGAACAGGATAGCGTAAATAATTGAGGGGGATAATACTTCACATTTCCCCCTTCAATGCTGAAGTTGCTCCCCTTTTTTGCAGAAGTAATATACTGGGGAAGTTTTAAAAATATAAATTACCACAGGATAAAAAATGAAGACAGATATTCGTGTTTTGGAAATAGAGCCAATTTTTAAAAAAGAAAAACTTTATACTCCCCTTAAATTTGGGAATGGAGTAGTAGAGGAGAATACTTCCCTTAAAGTGAGAGTGAAGGTAGAGAATGGTTTTGGAAAAGTAGCCCAGGGATGGGGAAATATTCTTTTAAGTGACCTTTGGGCATATCCGGACCCTTTAA
>JAGGVN010000095.1 GCA_021158005.1 Candidatus Aerophobota bacterium
ATGGCTATGTAAAAACTCCCTGGATTCTCTTTAAGCCAGGAGAATATAAGATTAGTTTACTTTGTAGAGGAGATAAATGTGATAATGTAGGACCGATAATTAGATTTAAAGGATTAGTTTATGATCCAGTTTCCTATTTTAAAAGAAAAGTATTGATTGAGAGAGAAATTAAAAATTCGGGTTGGGAATGGGTAGAATTTCCTTTAAAATTGGATAAAAAGGAAAGACTGCTTTTAAAGTTTAGCTTTATTAATGATGGGGGTAATCCCAAAACAGGGGAAGATAGAAATTTTTATTTAAAACAGTTAAAAATAATAAGGAGGAAAAATCAATGAAGAAATGGTTAGAGGTTATTGGAGGGGCAATAGCTGTAGTGATAGGAATTTGGCTGATTGTGATATTTGCTCCTCAGGTTTTAACTTTTTTAGAAGGTATCGTGGGAATAGCTGTCGGAGGAATAGGAGGAATTGTCTTAGCTATTGGGATTTCGGAATTAAAGGAGGGAGTGGCAGAGAAAGCTGTATCAGAAAATAAAAAACAAGGAGAAGAAAGTGAAAAATAAAGTTCGGTTTGTGGCTATAGTATGTATTGTAAGTCTAATTTTCTTAGTGCTTCCGCAAGGGGGATAACCAGTTATAATATAGCTCACGCTCAGGAGAGCCAGGAAAGGAAAGAAACATTTAATATAGGTCTAGCCGGCTTGCTGGTAGGATTTATGCTTGGGTACTCCATCCATGAGGGGATGAAAAAACCAACTGAAAAGACCAAAGAAAAACAAATACTTGCTTCTAGTAAAGATATAGAAGGTTTTCTGTTCCAAACTTTTATAACAGAGAATTTATGGAAAATTACAATCAGTTCTCTTAAGTTTTTATCAGGAACGAAAAATTTACAGCTTGATCTTCTCATTGAGAATTTACAAGAGGAACCAGCTGAATGTAAGATTTACACTCATGAAGCAGAGTGGGGAGGCCCTGTAAAAGAGACATATTTACTTGATGATCTGGGGAATGAGTATCGGATTTCTACAAATCCACTCGAGGATCCGAAAAAACTTATACCGTATATGCCCTTAGAAACTCAGTTAATTTTCCCAGAACTAAAAGAAGGGAGTAAAGCTATTGCTTTGTATCTTACTTTTACGGGTAAGAATCTTAAAACTGGTAAATGGCACTATAGGCAGCTATATATGGGGCTTATAAAGATTCCTTCAGAGTCTTATGGTGAAGAATGACATATGATTAAGTAGCTATAGGTTGAGAATATAAATCTTGAATAGAAAAAAGAGAGTTATCGTAGCTCTCTCTTTTTTGCTAAAAATAGCTTAATCTTTTTCAAAAACTTAAGATTTATTTTTCTTTTAATATTTAAAGTTATTCATTTAAATACTAATTTGAGTTGATTTTTATGTTTATTTTGTCAGACATTTTAACTGTCATAACCCAAATTGTCCAGTTTTAGGGGTTCACTCCATTTTTATAGAAAATGAGGAGAAAACAATCTCAAAAAATAGAGTAGGGGAGTATTTAGAAACTTTTAGACTTATAGAGGAAAAGGTGAGATATTAAAAGATATTCTATTTTTAAAAAGTTAAGAGTGCAGAAAGAATTCCTACAAGATAAATACCATCATAAATTCCTGCGCCTCCTATACTTAACATATGTATACCTATAGTTTCTAACTTATGTAAATTTAGTAGATCTGCCCCAATAAGTGTTCCCAGAACACCGGAAATATAAGCCACCGGGACAGGGTTCTTTCGAGCCAGGGTAAGGGCAAGGATGGCTACGATAAAAGGAGGAATCAGCGCAGGCAAAGTAATCCCTACACCCGGAACAGGTTTTGCCAACAATTTTGCTATCCCAATCATAATTAAAGTGGAGATTAAAGTGGGTAAAAAGGGAGCTTTGGGAAAGAGATAAATGCAAAGAAGAATGGGAATGATAGCTCCTCCAAGATTTATGGCAATAATCTGTTCGTGAGCTAATCCCGGAGAAAAGGGAAATGACCACTCTCCATAAATAGATCTTCTGGCAATGGGGATGTTTACCATACTTCCCAGCAAAGAAAAGAGAAGAAGAAAAAGGACTATCTTAGGTGATAGACCCAGTTTTTGGAAAGCTGCTCCTACTATTCCTATCTGAAGAAGAATAAAGAGAAAGGGTAGAAGTAGGAGAAAAAGAATAAATATAAAAACAGAAAGAGGAAAAAGAAACACGATATTTTCTCCCTATAGTGTTTTTCTACTGTTTAAGACTTCTCCTCGATAAACTCTTCATTATTAACATATTCTTAAGATCATCCCTTTTATTCTGGAAAGGAGTTTCCATTATTCCTGGTAATGAGGATAATAAAGGGTGATTTACAATTCTACGAAATGTTCTTAGTCCTATGTATCCTTTTCCTATGTGTTCGTGTCTATCCGAATGCGAGCCCAGAGGTGTCCGAGAATCATTTAAATGCAGTAGATGGAGTTTGTCAAACCCAATTAGTCTTTCAAACTCTCTTAAGGTAATAGAGAATCCTTCTTTTGTAGAAAGGTCATACCCCGCTTCAAAAGCGTGGGCAAGGTCTAAACATACACCAATTCTTCTTTTATCTTTAATGAGTTCTATTATTGCCCTAATTTGAGAAAAGTTATATCCAATTTCTTTTCCTTGACCGGCTGTATTTTCTAAGAGAATAATGGTCTTATTTTTTAATTTATTGAGAATTTGGTTTATCCCTCCAGCGATATTTTTAATAGCTTCTTTCTCATCTCCGTTTGTTCTACTTCCGGGGTGAATAATTACATAAGAGACTCCCAATATTTCTGCGCGCAAAAGCTCTTCTGAGAGAGCTCTCACAGACTTAAAGTAAATACTCTCCTTTGAGGATGATAAGTTGACCAGATAAGGAGCGTGAATAAATAGAGGATAAATATTTTTTTTCTTTAAGTTATCTTTAAACTCTTTTACTTCCTTCTCCGGTAAAGAGGGATTTCCCCATTGTCGCGGATTTCGGGAGAAGAACTGAATAGTTTCACACTTTCTTATTAGCGCTTGTTCTATTACTTTAGAAAATCCTCGGGCAATAGAAATTTGAAATCCTAATCTCATTGGAGAGATGATAACTTTTTTCTTACAAAAGTCAAGTAAAATTAATTTTACCGGAAAATTAAACTAAACCCGGGAAGATTTTCACTCTATCTTCCCGGGTAAGATTAAGGAGGAAAGGGGGTTTATCTTAAATTGAAGAAACATCTCCCTCTCTCTTTTATTTTTTTATCACCGAAGAAGAAAAGGAAACGAAGTTTATTTAATTGTTCAGGAGTTAAGATTTTTCTAAGCTCTACTTGATATTCAAGAATTTTCCTCTCCAGTTCTTCTCTTATTTGGCCTATTTCTTTAATGAGGAGCTCGAGTTTTTCTTTATCCAGTGTTTCTTCCCAGAGAAGATTTTTATATTCTAACAACTTCGTTTCCAGGTCTTTCTTTAACCCCAGCATCTCTTTCTGAAAATCCAATTTCAATTTTTGAAACGCCGTGATTTGGTCTTTGGAGAAATTGAATTCTCGCCAGAGCTCCGTAGTTATCCGATACTTAAAAGGAACGTTTCCCCTTTTGGGAATAATCTTCCAGCTGGAGATACCCGGAGTAGCTCTCCCTATGAAAATCTCTCCCTTTCTCATCCCTACTCTTTGAGCATAAACTACATTCCCCAGGAGAAGAACCATTAAGAAGACTATTCCTCCTGCAAGTATTTTTTTCATCTTTTCTCACCTCCCTTTAATTTTTTGTTTCTCTCTTTTTATGTAAACACTAAATTTCTTAAAAACTTTCTCTCTTAATAATTTATTTTCTCTGTGTAGATTCTGCTGATTTATATTAACTTTTAATTTTCTCCGGGAAAACAAAAAGCAAAAAAAGTAATGTAGCACTTGACATTTTCAATTTTTTTTATATGATAAATGAAAAAAGTGGGTATAAAAGTTTATATTTTTGATAGAGAGTATAATCTTAAGGCGAATCAGGATGAGGAATATTTAAAGGCGATTGCCAGTTTCGTAGATAATGAAATGAGGAGAATAGCTTCTTCTCTTCCGGGAAAAGGAGTAGAAGAAATAAGTATCCTTGCCTGTTTAAATATTGCTGATGAGTTTTATAAACTGCGGAAAAAGAGTGAAGTTGCCCGGGAGAAAATAAAGAAATTGATAAAAAGGATAGAAAAAGACAAAGATTAGATGAACTTGCTGGATATAATTATTATTGGAATAGTTGCGCTCTTTATGATTCGTGGATGGAAAAAGGGTTTATTTCAGGAGATATTTACCTTAGGGGGTATAATCGGAGGAATTATCTTAGCTATAAATAAATATGAAGCATTAGGAGGAGTAATAAGTAGAGAATTAGATTTTATTACTCCCAAAGTAAGTAAGATAATAAGTTTTGCTTTTATATTTATAGGAGTAGCTCTATTTTGTACCATAATGGGGGGATTACTCCATAAATTTTCAGAGCATTCTATAGCGAAGGGAGTAGATCGGGGCGGAGGATTTTTGTTAGGAATAGGTGAAGGATGCCTGGTTTGTAGCTTAATTTTAGTTATTTTGGTAAATGTATTTTCATCGTCAGAAAAGTTAAAAAAGTGGACCGGGGAGTCTGTATTAGCTCCTTATTTAATGAAAGTAGGTCCTTTTGTATATGATGAGGTAGTCTCTATAATTCCCGGGGAGACAAAGAAATTTATGGAAAAACTGAGTAAAATAAAGAATTTATCTTTAGAGGATAGTGGAAAATAATAAAAAAGTAGAAGAGGTATTTGACCGGCTATCTCAAGAGAAATTTGAAGAAGAGTATCTTTCACCCTGGGCATGTAAGAGTCGGCAGAGTAGAGGACGGAGGCAGAAAGAAAAACCGTGTTTTTTGCGGACTGTTTTTCAGAGAGATAGAGATAGAATTATCCATGCAAAAGCTTTCCGTCGCTTAAAGCATAAGACTCAGGTATTTATTGCCCCTTTTGGTGATCATTATCGGACACGACTTACTCATACTTTAGAAGTTGCTCAGATAGCCCGTACAATAGGACGGGCTCTTCGTTTGAATGAGGATCTTATTGAAGCAATAGCTCTGGGACATGACCTGGGCCATACACCATTTGGACATGCAGGAGAAAAAGCCCTCGATGAAGTTCATCCCGGAGGGTTCTCTCATAATGAACAGAGTTTGCGAGTAGTAGAAAAGTTAGAAGGAGGAAAAGGTCTCAATTTAACCTGGGAAGTGCGTGATGGTATTCTGAATCATTCTGAAGATAGGAGTCAGGTTCATCCTCATACGTTAGAAGGGGAAGCGGTAAGGATAGCTGATTCTATAGCTTATGTAAATCACGATATTGACGATGCTCTACGTGCAGGAATAATTAAAGAGAGGGATATTCCTTCTGAAGTTTTAAAGGTTCTCGGAAGCAGTTGTAGAGAAAGAATAGATATTTTAATTCGTAATGTAGTCAAAACAAGCTGGAACTCCCCCCGTATAGGGATGAGCAAAGAAATTTTAGAAGTTTTTTATAAGTTGAAAGATTTTATGTATAAGAAAGTTTATTTATCCTCTGTTTTAACAAGGGAAGCGGAAAAAGCCCGGCAAATTGTAAAAGACCTTTATACCTTTTACTTAGATAATTTGGATCTTCTTCCCATATGCTTTAAAAAGGATAGAGAAGAAGAGGTAAGAAGAGCCGTGGTAGATTATATTGCAGGAATGACAGATCAATATGCTCTTAATGTTTATAAAGAATATTTTTTGCCAAAAGGCTGGGGATAAATGTCTGTTTATATCTCCGAGGAAATAATTGAGAAGATTGGTGAGCGTGCTAATATTGTAGATATAATTTCAGAATATGTTCCTTTAAAGAAAACGGGAAGGAACTATAAAGCTTTATGTCCTTTTCATGAAGAGCGGACCCCTTCTTTTATAGTTTCCCCGGAAAAACAGCTCTTTCACTGTTTTGGCTGTGGCGTAGGAGGAAATGTCTTTAGTTTTATTATGAAATGGGAGAAGGTTTCTTTCTCTGAAGCTGTAAGAATATTAGGAGAAAAAATGGGGATATCTATAGCTACTTCTCCCGATGAAGAAGAGGAAGGGGTATCGCGCAGAGAACTTTATCAAATTAATGAGACCGTTCTTTCTTTCTTTCAGAAATCTTTGCAGAAGAGTAGAGTAGTTCAGGATTATCTGGAGAAGAGAGGAATAAAAGAGGATACTCTGAATCTTTTTAGAATAGGATACGCACCTTCGTCAGCAGATTTTATAGAGTTTTGCAAAGAGAAGGGACTCTCTTTTGAGAATTTAGAAAGATTGAAACTTTTATTACCTTCCCAGAAGAGAGAGGGGTATTATGCTTACTTTAGAGAGCGAGTTATCTTTCCTATATTTACTCCCGAAGGAAAGGTGTGTGGTTTTGGAGGGCGTGTCTTAGATAATCATTCTTTACCTAAATATCTAAATTCTTCTCAATCTTCCCTTTTTGACAAAGGAAGGAATTTATACGGGTTGAATTTTACCAAAAGATTCATAGAAAAGGAAAGGTCAGCAATTTTAGTGGAGGGTTATACAGATCTTATTTTTCTCTATCAAGCAGGGATAAGGAATGTAGTGGCTTCTCTGGGAACTTCTCTTACTCCCTCGCAGGTGAGACTACTAAAACGTTATACAGATAGGATTTTTATAGCTTATGACCAGGACAAAGCAGGGGTAGAAGCCACTTTGCGAGGGATTGATCTTTTACTGGAAGCTGACTTAGAGATCAAAATTATTGATTTACCTGAAGGAATGGATCCAGCAGAAGTTATTGAGAAAAAGGGTAAAGACTTTTTCAGGGAGAGAGTAAAAGAAGCCAAAGAATACTTTGACTGGCGGATAGAGCTGGAGATTCGCCGTAGGTCCTCTCTTGATACCCAGAATAAGATAGAGATAGTTAACAATCTCTTTGCTACTTTGAGTAAAGTGAAGAGCTTAATAAGAGTTAAAGAATTAATAGGTGAAATGTCTCGCTGGTTAAATTTAAATGAGTCTTTACTGGAGGTAGAATTTGAAAAGTTTAAAGAAAAAGAGAGGATAAGTATTGCTCCCGAATTTTTCAAAAAAGAAGAGGCACGAATAGAAAGAGAAAAAATGCTTCTTCATCTTATGTTAAAGGATGAAGAAATATTGAGAATGGTCGAAGAAAAATGGGGCACAGAAAACTTTCTCAATTCCTCTTATAGAAAAATTGCTGAGGAAGCTTCCTTTCTTATGAAAGAAAAAGAATTTTCTATTTCTGGATTAATAAATCGTTTAAAAGATGAAAGGCTTTCTTCTATTATTTCTTCTTTTTATTTGAAGGATGCATTTTTTGAAAGTGCTGAACGAAAAGAATTAGCCTTAGATATTATTAAATCTTTAGAAAGAAGTAAGAGAAAAAGAAAAATTGAAGAGTTGAGAGAGCAAATAGCCAAAAGTGAAGCAGTGGGAGAGGAAGAAAAAACCAATAAATTACTGACAGAACTAATATTTCTTAAAAAGCAAAATCTATTGAGGTGAACAATATGATAGATAGAGAAGACAAAGAATTTTATAAAGATAATGAATTATTAAAAGAAACTCCTGAAGAGGAGATCAGAGATTTACATCCTCTGGATATAGAAGCTAAGGATAGTATAGGTAGATATCTTCAACAGATAGGGAGGACTCCTCTTTTGTCTGCCGAGGAGGAGAGAGTATATGGGAAAAAGATAAGAGAGAGCAGGAAAGTTCTTCAACTAAAAGTAGTGGAAATTAGTTCTTTAATTGCAAAAAATCCTCACCTGTATTCTTTGGCCAAAGGCGCGGAAATAAAAGATAAAGATTTGCGAGGAGCGGGAAAAAGGTTCCAAAGAGTAAAAAAGATAATTAATTTTGTTACCAGTTTAAGCAAAGAGGAGAGTAATAAGTTAGAGCCTGCAGAGGATAAAGAAACTTTTTTGAAATTGCAAAAGGAAATTAGAGAGGCAAAGTTTTGTTATGATAAATTTAGGGATAGGATGATTAAAGCGAACCTTCGCCTGGTAGTCAGTTTTGCAAAGAAGTATGTAGGAAGAGGAGTTCCTTTACTGGATCTCATTCAGGAAGGAAATATTGGTCTTTCTCGTGCCGTAGATAAGTTTGATTATCGGCGAGGAAATCGCTTTAGTACCTATGCAAGCTGGTGGATAAGACAATCTTTATCAAGGGCTGTTTCCGACCAATCCCGAACCATTAGAGTTCCTATTCATATAATAGAGCTTATGAAAAAGGTAAATAGGGTTTCTCAGGAAATAGAGCAAGAGACAGGTCATGTTCCTACAGCTGAGGATATTGCTGAGAAAGGTAATCTTCCTCTGGACAAAGTCTTGAAAGTGCAAAAGGTAGTTACGGGTTCTACTTCTATGGATGCATTTATTGGAGAGGAAGAGGATAGTCGCTTAATAGAAGTGATAGAGAATAAAAAAGCAACTAACCCCTTTGAAGAGATTAATTTGAGATGCTTGAAGAAGGAAATAAATAGCCTGATAGAAGAGGTGGAGGACAAAAGGGAAAGGGAAATTTTAAAGCTTCGTTTTGGAACAGAGGATGGATGGGATTGCACTCTCCAGGAAATAGGAAAGAAATACGGAGTTACCCGGGAAAGAATAAGACAGATTGAAGCTAAGGTGTTAATGCAGCTTCGTGAGATAGCGAAAAAGAGAATGCTGGAGGAATATTTAAGTTAAAGAGTATTTTTGGGGCTCCATAGCTGAGTTGGTGGAGCAGGAAAGTGAGGGTGTAGTTTTTGCTTCATCGTAATGTCAAGGAAAGTATAGTTCTAAGGCCGGGCCCATAGCTCAGTCGGTAGAGCAGCGGACTCATAATCCGTAGGTCGGAGGTTCGAGTCCTTCTGGGCCCACTGGGGCGGATAGCTCAGCAGGGAGAGCGCTGCCTTCACGCGGCAGAGGTCACAGGTTCGAGCCCTGTTCCGCCTATGGGGCCGTAGTTCAGTCGGTTAGAATGCCTGACTGTCGATCAGGAGGTCGCGAGTTCGAGTCTCGTCGGCCCCGCTAATGCCGAGGTAGCTCAGTCGGTAGAGCACAGGACTGAAAATCCTGGTGTCCGCGGTTCGATTCCGCGCCTCGGCATTATTTTTTGCCGGTGTAGCTCAAAGGTAGAGCGGGTGATTCGTAATCACCAGGTTGTAGGTTCGAGTCCTATCGCCGGCTTCAATATGTGAGCTATTGGCCAACATTTATAGAGGAGGCACAAGAGAGGTTCAATAAGATGAAAGCCTACACATATCAAGATAATGTATTTTCATTTGAAGGAAGTGTTTCTATTGAGCAGAAAAAAGAATGGGTAGCTCCCTGGAGGATTGATTACGAGCAATTTGATTTTTATCCATTTTTAACAGATGAAAGAGCTAAGCAATGTTCTGGTATTAGACTTAGTTTTACTACCGATGCTAAAAATATTATCCTAAAATTAGCAGAAGTAGAAGAAGGGATGATGCTGGATCTTTTTGTTAATGATGTTTTAACTCAAGAACTTACCTTAGATAAAAGTTCTCATCAAGTTTTTTTTAAACAACTCTCCCCAGGATTAAAGAGGATTGAGATCTGGTTGGATCAACGTTTTCCATTTAAACTAAAGCAAATTTTTGTAGATGAAGGAGCAAGAATTTGCAAGACAAAAGTTAATAAAAAACGCTGGATTCATTATGGTAGCTCTATTAGTCATTCCGTACAGGCTCGTAGACCCTCTAAAATATGGACTTCTCTTATAGCCCAGAAGTTAAACCTACATCTTACAAATTTTGGATTTGGTGGAGGTTGTATGTGTGAACCTATGATTGGGCGAATGATTAGAGATTTACCAGCAGATTATATTACTTTAAAACTTGGCATTAATCTTTATGCAGGGAGTTTAACACAAAGGACTTTTAGCCCAAATGTTATTGGTCTTATTCAAATTATTAGAGAAAAACATCCAGATACGCCCTTAGCTATTATTTCTCCTATTTATAGTCCTCCAAGAGAGAAAGTAAAAGGTGGCAGTGGACTTAGCCTTGAAGATATGCGTAATATTCTTTCAGATATTGTCGCAAGTTGTAAGAAATACGGTGATAATAATATTTACTATGTTGACGGACTAAAGGTATTTGGTCCAGAAGAAATAAAATACCTACCAGATGAGGTTCATCCTGATGCAGAGGGTCAATTTATATTAGCAGACCACTTCATTAAAGAAGTTTTCTGGAGATTTCCAGGTATATAGTAAGTCCACTTTTTTATTAAAGAAATTGATAAGGAGGGATCATGAATGATTCCCTATGATCATAAAAAAATAGAGAGGAAGTGGCGTAAAATCTGGGAAGACAGGGAAGCTCATAAAACTCCCCAAATAAGTGATAAATCTAAATATTATTGTCTGGATATGTTTCCTTACCCCTCTGGTTCGGGACTTCATGTAGGGCATTGGCGGGGTTATGTCCTTTCGGATGTGTGGGCACGATATAAGAAACTACAGGGATATAATGTTTTACATCCCATGGGATGGGATTCTTTTGGTCTGCCGGCAGAAAATGATGCTATCAAGAAAGGTATTCATCCAAAGATTAATACCCAGAGGAATATTCAGAATATGAAGAGACAATTAAAAGAGATAGGAGCAATGTATGACTGGAGCCGCGAAATTAATACCAGTGATCCTCGGTATTATAAATGGACTCAATGGATATTCCTTCAGATGTATAAAAGGGGTTTGGCTTACAAAAAACTTATGCCTATTAATTGGTGTCCAGGCTGTAAGACAGGTCTGGCAAATGAGGAAGTGATAGAGGGAAAGTGTGAACGCTGTGGCTCTCGAGTAGTTAAAAAAGATATGGAACAGTGGATGTTGAGGATAACTGAATACGCTGATTCTCTACTCTATGATTTAAAGAACCTTGATTGGCCAGAGAAAGTAAAGGTAATGCAAGTTAACTGGATTGGAAGAAGCGAGGGGACAGAGGTTATATTTAAAGTGATTTCATCTAAGGATAGCCGGGAATATAATCTTCCTGTTTTTACTACCCGTCCGGATACTCTCTTTGGAGCTACTTATGTGGTTTTATCTCCGGAACATGAGATTGTTCAGAAAATTGTCTCTTCTCCAAAAGAAAGAGAAGTTTTTGAGTATATAAAGCATTCAAAGGAGACTCCTGAGATAGAAAGAGTTTCTGTAGAGAGAGAGAAGACAGGTGTTTTTACCGAAGCTTATGCCATTAATCCGGTCAATAATGAAAAGATTCCTGTTTGGATCTCGGATTATGTTCTTATTTCCTACGGAACGGGAGCTATTATGGCGGTTCCTGCTCATGATGAGAGAGATTTTGAGTTTGCTAAAAAGTTTTGTTTACCTGTTAGAGAAGTAATATACCATAAAGATAGTCCAAGAGATAAAAAAGGAAATTTAATAAAAGCATATACCGGTGAGGGAAGATTGATAAACTCCGGGGAATTTTCCGGTTTAAGTTCAGAGGAAGCCAGGGAAAAGATTACCCAGTGGCTTACAAAAAAAGGATTGGGTAAAAAGACGGTAAGTTATAAACTCCGGGATTGGGTTTTTTCTCGTCAAAGGTACTGGGGTGAACCTATTCCTATTGTTTATTGTCCAAAATGTGGAGAAGTTCCTGTGCCCGAAAAGGATTTACCGGTAAGGCTTCCTGAGGTGGAAAGATATAAACCTACCGGGACAGGGAAATCCCCTCTGGAGAATATTCCTGAGTTTGTAAATACTATTTGTCCTACCTGCGGTTCTCCAGCGAGGAGAGAGACTGATACGATGCCCCAATGGGCAGGTTCTTGTTGGTATTTTCTCCGTTATCCCAATCCTCATTTTCAGGAATTTCCTTTTGATAAAGAAGCAGTAAGATACTGGCTTCCTGTAGATGCTTATATTGGAGGAATAGAACATGCTATATTGCACCTTCTTTATGCACGTTTTTTCACTAAAGTATTATATGATTTAGGTTACATAGAGTTTAATGAACCCTTTAAGAGATTATTTAATCAAGGAATGGTTTGTAGAAGAAGTGAAAAGTCAGGAAAAGTTGAAAAGATGTCAAAGTCAAAAGGTAATGTGGTCAATCCCGATGAATTAGTAAAAAAGTATGGAACGGATGCTCTCAGATTATATGAACTCTTCATTGGCCCCCCAGAAGCGGATTGTGAATGGACTGATCGAGGAATTGAAGGAACTTACAGGTTTTTAAAAAGAATGTGGGATATTGTCTTAAAGCTTAAAGATAACTTTGGTAAAGAAAGAGAAACTATTGTAAAAAGAAGGCACAGGCTTATTTACGATATTACTCAAAGAATAGAAAACTTTAAATTTAATACAGCTATTAGTGGATTTATGGAATTTATTAATTTTTTAAGTAAAGATGAAGTTTTAGATAAAGGAGTGGATAAAGAGACAATAGAAGATTTGTTAATAATGCTCTCACCCTTTGCCCCTCACTTTTGTGAAGAATTGTGGGAAATCTTAGGGCACTCTCGGAGTATATTTGAGGAGAGTTGGCCAAAGTACGATTTGAAATTAATTGAATCAGATATGGTAAGTATTCCTGTGCAGATAAATGGTAAATTGCGAGGAGAGTTAAGATTGAGGAAGGATACTTCTGAACAAGAAGCCATAGAAAAGGCTAAGTCTCTGGGGAAAGTTAAAAAGTATCTTGAAGGAAAGGAGATTAAAAAGGTAATATTTGTCCCCGGGAAAATTATTAATCTTGTTGTTTGAGCCCCAATTAGAGCCCTTATAAAGAGATTTTAAAATGTGGAATTTAACACGGGAAGAGCAATTGGCCCTCATTTTTGTTATCGCCGCTTTTACTATTGGGATAGGGGTGAAATTTTTTTGGGGAGGAATATTTCATTCGCGGGATTTTCCTTCTTTTTCTTCTCAAATGATTAAGGTAAAGATAACCGGAGCTGTAAGAAATCCCGGATGGTATGATTTTCCTGAAGGAAGTCTTGTTATCGAGGGAATTAAGAAAGCAGGAGGTGCTCTTCCAGAAGCAGACCTTGAAAAATTGAATCTTGCTTTACCTTTAAAAGAGGGGGAAGAAGTTTGGATTCCCGGGAGGAAAATCAATATAAATGAAGCTTCTTTTGAGCAGTTGACTTATCTTTCGGGAATCGGTCCAGAGCTGGCCAGGAGAATTATTGAATATAGAAAGAGAGAAGGAAAATTTACCAATATTCTGGAGCTGGAGAAAGTTAAAGGGATTGGAAAAGCAAAACTTCAAGAAATTAAGGAGAAAATTACTTTTGGAGAAAATTAGAGAAGTTGGTGGGCAGGCAGTAATAGAGGGAGTAATGATGCGCTCCCCGGAATTTGTTAGTGTAGCTATTAGAAAATCTAATGGAGAAATTTTTGTTAAGAGAGATCCCTATATTGCTTTAACGAAGAGATTTAAATTCTTAAATATCCCTGTAATAAGAGGGATAATAGTTCTTATAGAGACTTTATATCTCGGAGTGAAGACTTTAATGTTTTCGGCAGATGAAGCGATGAAAGAGCTCTCCCCTAAGTCTAAAGGAACTCGGAAAGAAGGATTATTAGAGAGTTTATGGATCTTTCTTATGGTTATTTTAGGAGTGGGGTTGGGAATTTTAATATTTTTCTATCTTCCGCTAATCTTCACTGATTTTTTGAAAATAAAAGGGAGTTTATTGTTTAATCTTGTGGATGGACTCATTAGATTGACTATTTTTCTGGTATATATTTATCTAATCAGTCTTTGGAAGGATATGAGAAGAATATTTGAATATCATGGAGCTGAGCATAAAAGTATTTATACTCTGGAAGCAGAGGAAGAGCTTACTGTAGAAAATGCTAAAAAATACTCTACTCTTCATCCCCGATGTGGGACAAGTTTTCTTCTGATTGTAGTAATAGTAAGTATTCTCGTCTTTATATTTTTAGGAAGACCCCATACTTTTACCGACCGTTTAATAAGACTATCATTTATTCCCTTAATTGCCGGTATTTCTTATGAGTTAATAAAGTTATCTGGAAGAAAAAAAGATAGTAGATTGACTAAAGTTTTGACGGCTCCCGGGATGTGGCTTCAAAAAATGACTACTAAAGAACCTGACGAGAAACAACTGGAAGTAGCCATAGCCTCCCTGAAGAGTGCTCTTAACCTCCCCCAGGAGAGAGAAATAAGGGAATAAATTTTATATAGCAAACCTTTGTAAGTTCATTGTAATTCTTGATTTAGCACGATATTGAGTGAATCCCTTTTTTGATTCCTGTTTAAATAGAAGATTTTAGTAGGGATTATGACCTTTATATATGAGGAGATTTTTGAGAAGAGGAGCAAAATGGACAAAAACTCTAACCTGGATTTTTTAAAGCGAAAATTAGAGAAGGACCCTTATAGTACTTTGCTGGGGATTAAATTGGAAAAAGTTGAGAAAGGTTATGCTCGGGTGAGCTTAGTATTAAAGGAAAATTTTCGAAATTTTTTAGGTTATATTCATGGTGGGCTCATCTTTTCTCTGGCAGATCAGGCTTTTGCGGTAGCCTCTAATTCAGGAGGAATAACTTCTCTTGCTCTTCAGATGAATATAAATTATACAAGACCCCCTTCTGTGGGAGATACTCTCATTGCCGAGGCTAAGGAGGAATCCATAACTACCAGAATTGGACTTTATCAAATAAAGGTGGAAAATTCTTCTCATCAGCTGATAGCCCGGGCTCAGGGTATAGTTTACCGGAAGCAGAGTTGGAAAAGTAACTAAGTAATCAATGAATAAACCTATAGTAGGGGTTACTCTCTTCTTTATTATAGGTTTAATTACCGGGAGGTATCTTCCTTTCTCAATTATTTCTCTCCTTTATTTAATTCTTCTTTGTTTCTTAGGGTTGGGCATTCTTCTTTATCTAAAAAATCGGAAGAAATCTCTTAACTTTCTTCTGATTTCTTTATGGGGAATAATTGGTGCTTTATATTTTAATTATAGCTATTTCCCGAGATCTCTGACCCCTATTTTAAATCTTGTTTCAGAAGAAGTAGAAATAGAGGGAAGGGTAGCTACACGGCCGGAGCTAAAGGGGAAAGTAGTTAATTTTATCCTTGAAGCAAAAAAAATGAAAAAAGTTGGCTATCAAAATAAAGAAGAAGAGAAAAAAGTGGAAGGAAGAATATGGATAAGTAGTTTTTCCCTCTTTAGAAATTATGATTATGCAGATTTAGTGAGAGTGAGGGGAAGATTGAAGAGACCGCAAAATTTAAGAGAAAATTTTGACTGGCAAAAGTATCTTTCCTATCGGAGAGTCTGGGTAGAGATGAGGGTTAACGAAGTAGAATTGATAAGGAAAGAGAAAGGCTTCCTTCTTATAGAATGGGCTTATAAAAATAAAGACTGGATGGTGAGAGTAATTAACTTTATTCTTCCTGAAACTCATTCAGCTCTTTTAAAGGGGATAATGTTAGGGGATAAGAAGAGTTTACCCGCTAACATTCAGGAAAATTTTCTAAAGACAGGAACCGGTCACATCCTGGTAGTAAGTGGTCTCCATGTAGGTCTGATTTTGTTTTTATTTCTTACTCTCTTTAAGGTTTTATCTTTCCCTCCCAAATTAGCTCATATATTGAGCATTCCTTTGTTAGGATATTATGCTTTCCTTACGGGCTTAAGGATACCTGTGCTTAGAGCTACTCTTATGGCTATTATTGTTTTATTAAGTTTTATTTTAGACCGAGAATCTCCTCCTTTGATAATCTTCTCTTTATCTTGTTTAATTATTCTTCTTTTTGATCCCCTTAGTCTCTTCACTATAAGTTTCCAACTTTCTTTTATTACTGTGGGAGGGATAATTTATCTATTGCCTCATATAGAAAAAAGATTAAATAGATTACCTTTTCTCTTAAGGAGACCTCTGGCTATATCCCTGGCCGCTCAATTTTCTGTCCTCCCTCTATTGGCTTTTTATTTTAACCGACTTCCTCTGATTGGGGTGGTGAGTAATATAATTATTTCTCCCCTGATTACCATTATCCTGGCTTTGGGTTTATTATCATTAATTATGAGTCTTTTAACGTTAGGAGGAGCCCAGATAATAGGATTTGCCAATTGGGTATTTCTTACTCTTCTTTTAAAAATAACCCATCTTTTTACCTTTCCCCAAAATGAGTTTATGCAGGGGTTAACCTGTCCTTATATAAAGCCTTTCCCTTTTTGGGTTCTCTTGATTTATTATTTTTGTTTAATAACGGTTCCTCATCTTCCAGATTTAAAGGAGTTATTATATAATAGAGGAATAATGTTTAGAAATGAGTATTTGAAAAATTTTATAAAGAGTGGGAAAGGAGAGAAATTATGAGAAAAATATGGAAAGTAAGTACCAATGTTATTTTGCTGGGATTGGTAAGTTTTCTTACCGATATAAGTAGCGAAATGATTCATCCTTTACTTCCTCTATTTATTACTCTTCTGGGAGGCGGAGGAGTAGCGGTGGGAATAATCGGAGGAGTAGGAGATGGTCTTTCCAGTATACTAAAAGTTCTTAGTGGATTTTTATCGGATAAGTCCGGGAAAAGAATGCCCTTTATATTTTCTGGATACCTGTTATCATCTCTTTGCAAGATTGCCTTATCTTTGTCTACAATCTGGCAGCATATTCTTATTCTTAGACCTCTTGAGAGAGTGGGCAAAGGTCTGCGGACTGCTCCTCGAGATGCTATTATTGCTGATTCTTCTGTGAAACAAAGAGGGAGGGCTTTTGGTTTTCACCGCGCTATGGATACCTCAGGGGCAGTTGGAGGTTCATTCTTAGCTTTTTTCCTCTTTTATTTTTTAAATTTTAGTTTTAAGAGAATATTTCTTCTTGCCGGATTTATTGGATTATTAGCCCTTATACCTCTTTTCTGGGTAAGAACTAAAAGGAGAGGGAAAAGAATCTTATCTTTTAAAGTAAGTCTCAAGGAATTATCTCCTTCTTTAAGGAAATTTGTATTTATAGCTACTCTTTTTGCTCTGGGCAATTTCAGTTATATGTTTTTTATTCTCCGGGCCAGGGATTTTTTCCCTTCTCCTAAGCTTTCTGTTGCTCTACCCATACTCCTTTATATATGGTTTAATATAATTTATACTCTATTTTCTTTTCCTCTGGGAATACTCTCGGATAAGGTAGGAAGAAAACCTCTTATAATCTCAGGCTACTTTTTGTTTGGAGTTACTTCTCTTCTTTTTATTTGGGGAAAATCCTGGATTACTTTTATCCTCCTCTTCGGTCTTTATGGGCTTGTTTATTCTTTAATAGATGGACAACAGCGAAGTTTTGTCTCTGATTTAGCGAAAGAAGATTTGAAAGCGACTGCTCTGGGAACTTTTCATACCTGTGTCGGGTTGGCAGCCATTCCTGCCGGTCTTATTGCCGGATCTTTATGGCAATATGTAAATCCCGAAGCGACATTCATTTACGGAGGGACAGTTGGTATCATCTCCGCCATAGTATTTTTAAATCTTAGTCAATAAAGATTTAATTTATCAAAAATTAAGCAAGAACTTTAACCTCATCATTTTCTTCCAGCTTAATGATGCGGGAACCGGTAGTAGACCTTCCCACTAAGGGAATATCCTTGGAGAGAAGTCTGATGCTCTTTCCTTTTTTGGTAATTACAACTATATCATCGTCCTCTTTTACTCTCTTTATTCCTACTACTTCCCCTTTTGAAGAGGTAAGACGGATATTAATAATTCCTTTTCCTCCTCGCTTTGTCTTGCGGTATTTAGAAAAGAGAGTTCTTTTTCCGAACCCTTTGGAAGTGATAGTGAGAACACTTTCATCATCTTTAGCTATCACCCCGTTTATTACCTGATCATCTTCTCTTAAAGAAATTCCCTTTACTCCCAAAGAGACTCTTCCTAAGGGGCGAAGGTCTTTTTCAGAAAAGAGAATAGCTTTCCCTTTTTTTGTAGAGATAAAGATATCATCTTCCCCACTACTTAACAATACCTTAATTAATTTATCTTCTTCTTTTAAACGAATAGCATTTATTCCCTTTTTAAAAGGACGAGAATAACAGGAAAGAGGAGTCTTTTTCACCAGTCCTTTTTTAGTAATCATTATTAGAAACTTATTCTCGTTGAAACTCTCTATAGGGATAGCAGCCGTAATTATTTCTTTCTCTTCTTTCTTTAAAGGAAGAAAATTGACTATAGCTCTTCCTCGAGATGAGCGTTTCCTCTGAGGAATATCATAAGCCTTTACCCAATAGACTCTTCCTAAGCTGGTAAAGAAGAGAATAAGAGAATGAGTATTTGCGATAATGAGATTACTCACAAGATCCTCTCTTTCCAGAATTATTCCATTAACTCCCTTGCCTCCTCTTCTTTGATGTTTATAAGCTTTTAAAGGGGTGTATTTTATGTAGCCCTGGGAGGTAAGGGTAATAACAATATCTTCTTTTTCAATAAGGTCTTCAGGTTCAAAGGAAATTTCTTCCCCTTTTTCTTTAAGAATAAGGGTGCGCCGGGTATCTCCGTATTTTTCTTTAACCTCAAGAAGTTCTCTTTTAATAATTTTCTTAATTTTCTCTTTACTATGTAAAGTCTCTTCTAATTCTTTTATTTTTTTCAGTGATTCTCCATAATCTTTATCTATTTTTTCCCTCTCTAAGGCTGTCAGGCGCTGTAAGCGCATATCCAATATAGCCTGGGCTTGAGTTTCAGTTAAATTTAGCGATTTAATTAATCTTTCCTTGGCTTTTGCCGGAGAGGGAGAGGATTTTATAAGATTAATTACCATTTCTATTCTTTCTAGGACTTTCTTGAATCCCTCCAATAGATGAGCCCTTTTTCTCTCCTTATCTAAGAGAAATTTACTCCGGCGACGAATAACTTCTTCTCTATGGCTAAGATAAAGATTTATAGCTTCAAGAAGGTTTAGGAGGCGGGGCTTACCGTCTACCAGAGCCAGGAGAATAATTCCAAATACTACCTGAAGAGGAGTATATCTATAGAGTTGATTTAGGATAACCTGAGTATCCATTCTCCGAGAAGTTTCTATGACAATTCTTATTCCTTTTCTATCCGATTCATCCCGTACACTCTTAATTCCTATAATTCTATTATTTTGAGAAAGATTAGCTATTTTTTCTACTAAATTAGCTTTATTGACTTGATAGGGGAGTTCAGTAATGATAATATTCTCTTTTCCTTCTTTATTTTCTATAACTACCTTTCCCCGAAGAGTTATTTTCCCTCTCCCTTTCTCATAAGCTTCTTTAATACCTTCTTCTCCTACAATAATTCCTCCTGTAGGAAAATCAGGTCCCTCAATTATTGTCAATAATTCCTTTAAAGATATATCGGGATTATCAATTATTTTTATGCAAGCATCTACTAATTCATTTAAATTGTGAGGAGGAATATTGGTAGCCATTCCTACGGCTATCCCCGAAGAACCATTTAGTAAGAGGTTGGGTATCTTTGCTGGTAAAACTACGGGTTCTTTCAGAGTATTATCAAAATTAGAAACAAAATCTACCGTTTTCTTATCAAGGTCTTGAAGTAATTCTTCCGCTACAGGAGAGAGTCTTACCTCTGTATATCTCATAGCTGCTGGAGGGTCTCCATCGACGGATCCAAAATTCCCCTGTCCATCTATTAAGGGATATCTCAAAGAAAAATTCTGAGCCATTCTTACTATAGCATCATAAACAGCTACATCTCCATGGGGGTGGTATTTTCCTAAGGTCTCGCCGGTTACTCTGGCTGATTTTTTATGGGGTTTAGTAGAGGAAAGTCCCAGTTCATGCATAGCGTAAAGTATTCTTCTTTGCACTGGTTTTAAACCATCCCGGACATCAGGTAGCGCTCTACTAACAATTACACTCATAGCGTAATTCAAGTAGGAAGATTTCATCTCTTCTTCTAAATAGAGAGGTAAAACTTTACTCATAATAATTTATCCTCCATAATTAGTTCTTAGTTTCGGATTCTCAGGCAAAAACTGAATTAGCTCTCCCTAATTGCTTCTCTCCCTTGATCAGATTAAATTACTCCATAACCAGAATAATTAGCTTTAAATATCTAAGTTGGTTACCTCATGAGCATTCTCTTGAATAAACTTTCGCCGCGGTTCCACTTCTTCTCCCATTAAAATAGTAAACAACCTATCTGCTTCTACGGCATCTTCTACCGAAACGCGATAAATAGTCCGAGTTTCAGGGTTCATAGCTGCTCGCCAGAGCTGGTCAGGATTCATTTCCCCTAATCCTTTATATCGCTGAAGTCCAAATTTGTCTTCTCCCCATTTTTCTCGCAGTTTTTTTAATTCTTCCTCAGTATAAAGAAAATATTCCTTGTTTCTTATGGTAACTTTATATAGAGGGGGTTGAGCAATATAGATATGTCCATTTCTAATTAGTTCCTGCATATAACGATAAAAGAAGGTAAGGAGGAGAGTGCGGATATGAGCTCCATCTACATCAGCGTCACTCATAAGAATAATTTTGTGGTATCTTAAAAGAGAGAGATTGAGTTCATCTTTAATCCCTGTTCCAATAGCGGCAATTATAGACTTTATTTCTTCATTATTAAGAATTTTTGCTAAATGACTTTTTTCTACATTAAGAATCTTTCCTCGGAGGGGAAGAATAGCTTGAAATCCTCTATCTCTTCCCTGCTTGGCAGAACCTCCTGCTGATTCTCCTTCTACTATGTATAATTCAGTTTTTTGAGGGTCTTTCTCCGAACATGCGGCTAATTTTCCTGGAAGAATTCCTGCTAACCCCTCTTTTCTTCTAATTATTTCTCTTGCTCTTTGAGCTGCCTGACGAGCTCGGGAAGCAGAGGTTACTCTTTGTATTATCAATTTTGCTATAGGAGGATTTTCTTCAAAAAAATGAGAAAGTTCTTCATAAATAACCGATTCTACTATTCCCTTTATTTCACTATTACCTAAGCGGGTTTTTGTCTGACCTTCAAACTGGGGATTGGGAAGTTTTAAACTGAGAATAGCCGTAATTCCTTCTCGGGTATCTTCTCCTAAGAAGTTGGTTTCCTTAATGCCCTGGCGTTTAAGATAATCATTAATAGTTCTGGTAAGAGCAGATTTAAATCCAGCAAGATGAGTTCCTCCTTCTTCTGTGCGAATGCCATTAACGAAAGTAAATATGTCCTGAATATAACCTTGACTGTATTGGAAAGCTAATTCTATTTCTACACTATCTCTTTTCCCCCGAAGATAAATAGGATTTTCAAAAATGACTTCCCTATTTTCATTCAAATGCCTGACGAAAGCTTCGATTCCTCCTTCATATTTAAATTTTTTTGCTGTTTTATTTCTTTTATCTTCTATTTCTATATTTACTCCTCTATTAAGAAAGGCTAATTCCCTTAAGCGACGAGAGATTAATTCTCCATCAAATTCTATAGATTCGAAAATTTCTCTGTCAGGTTTAAAAGTAATTTCTGTTCCCGTTCTCTCTGAGGAGGTTTCTCCTATACACTCTACTTCTTTAATTGGTTTTCCTCTTTTGTATGCCTGATGCCAGATTTTTCCTTCTCTGAATACTTTTACTTCTAAGTTTTCTGAAAGGGCGTTTACTACAGAGATTCCTACTCCATGGAGGCCACCAGAAATACGGTATGTTTTACTATCAAATTTTCCTCCCGCATGGAGAGTAGTCATTACTAATTCTAAAGCAGATTTTTTGTATAGAGGATGAGGGTCTACAGGGATTCCTCTTCCATCGTCAATTATAGTCACACTATTATCGGGATGAATAATTATTTTTATGTTTTGACACCAGCCAGCTAAGACCTCATCAATACTATTATCTACTACTTCATCTATTAAATGGTGCAGGCCTCGAGGGCCTGTAGTTCCAATATACATTCCCGGTCTTTTCCGAACAGCCTCCAGGTCTTTTAATAATTTAATCTGTTTTGCTTTATATTCATCCTTCATTTATTTCCTCTTGAATTTTCCTATTCTCCTATACTTTTCGTATCTTTTTTCGAGTAACTCTGGCAAAGTTAAATCTTTGAGTTCGGAGAGATTTCTGATTATAGCTTGTTTGATATTAATGGCTGTCTGTTCAATATCTTTATGTGCTCCCCCTAAGGGTTCAGGAATGATTTCTTCTATCAGACCTAATTTCATTAAATCCTGAGAAGTAAGACGAAGAGCCTCTGCGGCTTCTTCTACTTTTTCCTGATTTTTCCAGAGAATGGCAGCGCATCCTTCAGGAGAAATTACTGAATAGATGGCGTTTTCCAGCATTAATATTCTGTCTCCCACCCCAATTCCCAGAGCTCCTCCACTTCCTCCTTCTCCGGTAACGATAACTAAAATAGGAGTTTCTAACCGGGCCATTTTTTCTAAATTGGCAGCAATGGCTTCTGCCTGTCCTCTTTCTTCTGCCTGGATTCCCGGGTAAGCTCCTGGTGTGTCTATAAAAGTAACTACCGGTTTTTTGAATTTTTCCGCCAGGCTCATTAATCTCGAAGCTTTTCTGTATCCTTCAGGGTGAGCCATGCCAAAATTTCTGGATAAATTTTCTTTTATTGATTTTCCCTTCTGATGTCCAATAAAGACTATTCCCTCATTTTCTATCTTCGCCAGTCCTCCTATTATAGCCTGGTCATCACCATACAATCTATCTCCATGGAGCAGTAAAAAATCTTCAAAGATGAAACTTGCTAATTGAAGGGGTTTAGGACGTTCAGGATGGCGTGCTAATTGCACTCTTTGCCAGGGAGTAAGATTAGCGAAAATACTTTCTTTGAGGTTTTTCAAACGGGATTGTAAAATTTTTATCTCTTCTTTGAAATCCAGTTTTTCTTTTTTCGCTAATCCTTCTAACTCTGTAATTTTCTGTTCTAATTCAATAATCGGTTTTTCAAAATCTAAATAATATCTGCTTCTTTCTACCATATTATTTTCCTGGAAGAACTTTTGGTTCCAAACTAATCTACTATTTCTGAGACATAAACTAACTGAATTTTTCTCTTCTCCAATTGGGAAATAAGCTTTTTTAAATTTTGAATAGTTATATAATTAATGTGAGCAATTCCTAAAGCTTCTCCCTTTTTTTTAGCTTGTAAGATAAGTTTTTTAAATTGTTCCTCGATATATCTACTCTCTTTTTGGTTGTCGAGAAAAACATCTCTTTGGGTAGATCTTACTCTTGTTTTTTTAGCTAAAGAAAAGGCAATAGAATGTGAGCTAGTCTTGCTATCTACAAAATAAAAATTCTTTTGTTTAATTACTTGGAGTAAAGGCTTCATAATTTCTTCTCTTTCGGTAGCCAGAGATCCCATATGATTATTTAAACCTCTACTATAAGGAACTTCTTCAATAGCTTTTTCCGTTATTCTCTTGATCTCCCTCTCTTTCATCTTCCCCGTAATTATCCATTTATAATTGTTATTAAATTTCCCCTTAGGTTCCATCGGTAGATGAACTACAATTTCTTTTCCATTACGATGAGCTTCTTCGGCGATATCCTTAGCATAGGGTGTTCCAGGAATAATGGAAATAGTAAGAGGTATATTTAAATGAAGAGCAGACTCTACCGTCCTACTCCGTGAATATCCAAAATCATCGATAAGAAGAGCAATCTTAATCTTATGAAGAATAAAATTAAGATGATGAGTAATTCTCTTTTTGAAACCCAGAATTACTAAAATTTGATAGTAATCTTTAAGATTTTGTTCTTTAATTTCCTGAACTTCTATTTCTTCAGAAGAAAAAACTTTATAAATTTCGGAGATGAGTTTATCTAAAGGATAATCAAAGGGAATCTCGCTGACTATTCTTGCTTGTTGACGAGGAGGAAAGAATCCCTTTTTTTCTATCCTTTTCTCCTGAATAGGAAGATTTAATTTTTCTAAACCTCTTTCCACATTTACTTCTGCTTTAAGAAAGCTTCTTCGATAATAAGAACCCTTTAGGTGAAAATATAAACCCATGCTTAAAAATAAGAAAAAAAATCCTGTTAAAAGATAAAAGAATTTACGTGCTTTCTTCTTCTTTTTCTTCTTCTTCATTTAAGAACTCGATATTTCTCAAAGACCTTATAGGAATTTAGTAACTTTACGGCAAAGATAAGTTGAAGGTCGTTAAAGATGTCGTTTTCTTCATTGTCGTCTTTTTCTCTTAATATTCTTTCTAAAAGAGATTTTTCTACTTCTATATTTTCTTCTTTTTTGAGGTCTTCTAAAAGATAATCTAAATTCTCTTTTTCCCAATGAGGATGTTGATTAAGGAACTCTTCAATTAATCTCGATTTTCTTAATTTTTCCATAATTTCGTTTTCTTTTTCATCTGCTTTAAAAGCTTCTACTTTTATATCCGGTTCAATTCCTATTCCCTCTATACATTTTCCAGAAGGTGTGTAGTATTTGGCAATGGTAAGAGATAAAGCTCCCTGGCCATTTACGGGGAATAACCATTGCACTGTTCCCTTTCCGAAGGTTTTGGTCCCGATAAGAATTCCTCTTTGATGTTCCTTAATAGCTCCAGCTACAATTTCTGAGGCACTGGCACTTCCCTCATTTATCAGGACTACTAAAGGGATATTTTCAGCTTCTCCCCCCTCATATGAATAATAAATTTTATTTTCCCCGGATTCCCTTCCTTTGGTAAAAACAATCATTCTTCTTAAGGGGAGGAATTCATCGGCTACTTTTATGGCCTGATTAAGAGAACCTCCGGAATTATCTCTTAGGTCAAGGATAAGAGAGGAAATTTTTCTCTTTTTGAGTTCTTTTAAATATTCTTTTACATCTTTATCTGTATTTTTATCCATAAAACTAATAATTTTAAGATAGCCAATATCTTCTATCAGGCGCCATTTAATATTGGGAATTTTGTAGATAGCTCGAGTGATAGTGAATATTATAGGTTCTTTCTTTTTTTCTCTTTGGATGGTTATCTGGACAGTAGTTCCTGGCTTACCCCTTAATTTAGTAGCGGCTTCTTCCAGACTGATTCCTTTGGTCGATTCTCCATTTATCTGGATAATTTTATCCTCCGGTTTGATTCCCGCTTTTCTGGCCGGAGTATTCTCTATTACAGAAACTACGACAGGAAAATAATCTTTAATGGTGATGGTAATTCCCAGTCCTCCCAATTCTCCTTTTCGCTTTATTTCCATTTCTTGGTAGGCTTTAGAATTCATCCAGCGAGAATGAGGGTCCTCTAAGGATTTAATCATTCCCTCGATAGCAGCTTCTATCAATTTTGAGGAATCTACTTTTTCTATATAGTGATTTTTAATAGCTTTATAAACCTCTTGGAAGAGAGTTAACTCATTATTTTCCTCTTCCCCTATAGTGATAGGGGCTCTTCCCATTATTAAAAGAGTAATTATTCCTGCGATTAACAGTAATAACAGTAATTTATTTTTTTTCATCTTTTCTCCCAATGGCTTTTTTTGCCGCTTTATAGATATCATTTGCCGTAAGTTGATATTTTTCAAAAAGTTCTTCCGGTTTACCCGATTCACCGAATTTATCTTTTATTCCTATTCTTTCAAGAGGCACGGGGTAGTTCTCTCCTAAGGTTTCAGCTACAGCACTTCCCAATCCTCCGATAATTTGGTGTTCTTCAGCAGTAACTACTGCTCCGGTGGAATGTGCAGATTCTATGATAATTTTTTCATCAAGAGGTTTAAGGGTAGAAATATTAATAACTTCTGCAGAGATTCCTTCTTCTTTTAATTTCTCCTCTGCTTTTAAAGCTTGAGAGAGCATAATTCCACAGGTAAAGATACTGACATCTTTCCCCTTCCTTATTATGTAACCTCTACCTATTTGAAAAGGATAATCTTCCTTAAAGATTACAGGAGTCTTAGCTCTTCCCAGGCGAATATAGACAGGTCCTTTTACTTTTATGGCTGCTTGAATGGCCTTTTTTGTTTCTACTCCATCAGCAGGAACTATTACTTTCATCCCCGGAATAGTTCTCATCAGGGAAATATCTTCCGTCCCCTGGTGAGAAGAACCATCTTCTCCTACAGAAATTCCTCCGTGAGTGGCTACAATCTTTACATTTAGATAAGAATGAGAAATGCTATATCTTACCTGTTCCCAGGCTCTGCCACTGGCAAAGATAGCGAAAGTAGTGGCTATGACAGTTTTGCCACATCGAGCTAAACCTGCGGCTACTCCCATCATATTTTGCTCGGCAATACCCATATTGAAGAATCTTTCAGGAAATTTTTCAGCAAACTTTTTTACTCTCGTAGATTCGGCTAAATCAGCCGTCAGAACTACCAGGTTTTTATTCTCTTCTCCTAATTTTAATAAAATTTCCCCAAAGGCATCTCTGGTAGCTACTAATTCTTCCATTTTTTACTCTCCTCCTTTAACTGAGTTAGAGCTATTTGAGCTTCCTGTTTAGTGGGAGCTTTCCCGTGAAATTCTACTACATTTTCCATAAAGGAGACACCCTTTCCCTTTATAGTATGAGCAATGATTATAGTGGGTTTACCTTTTACTTCTTTTGCTTTTTTAAAAGTATGGAGAATCTGCGGAATGTCGTGTCCGTTGACTTCTACAGTATTCCAACCAAAAGCACGCCACTTTTCTATAATTGGCTCAGGATTCATTACTTCTTTAATAGGACCATCAATTTGCAAGCTATTATTATCAAGGATAGCACAGAGATTATCTAATTTGTAATGGCTGGCGCTCATTGCCGCTTCCCATACTTCTCCTTCTTCTATTTCTCCGTCTCCAAGGAGGACATACACCCGATATCTTTTTTTATCTATCTTTCCTGCTAAAGCCATTCCTACAGCTACAGAAATTCCCTGCCCTAGAGAACCAGTGCAGATTTCTACCCCCGGCGTTTTCTTACAATCGGGATGACCCTGGAGGCGACTGTTAATTTTTCTTAAAGTTTGAAGTTCTTCAGGAGGGAAGTAGCCAGATCGAGCCAGAGCCGAATATAAGAGGGGGCAAGCGTGTCCCTTAGAAAGGATAAATCTATCTCTATCTTCCCATTCGGGATCCTCAGGATTATGGCGGAGTTCATTAAAATATAGGCAGGCTAATATATCTGCCGAGGAAAGAGAACCTCCTGGATGTCCCGAAGTAGCCACAGCCAGCATTCTAATTACATCCTGTCTCAAAAGATTAGCTTTTTCTTTAAGAAAATTAATTCTATCCATTTTTATTTCCCTTAAAAATTTTGTTTATTTTAGCATATTCGTCTTGATTTGTAAAGTTTACGCATTAAATTATGATAATCTTATTTCTGGATTCTCTAAGGTATTCCTCTTGTAAATCTTTAAAGAATCTTTTCCAGCATTTAGTTATCTAAATTTTCCTTAGTTTTCCCTTATTCTTAAATAACTTTCGCATTAACTTTATCTTTTTCTCCCACAGTATTTTTTTAAAAGAAGGTCATTTATACTGACTATTCTTAGATTCTACTCCCCGAGGGTAGGACTCTCCACGCTAAAAAGGAACTCAATTTTATCTTAGCTTTCTCTGAAATGTTTATTAAATCTAAATTTCAAGAAGTTTCAGTTTTTCTCTGGTCTAATGGCCCAAGAGCCTCTATTTTAGCTATGGGATTCAATGACAACGTGCAGACCGAATTTGACTTCTATTTTCTTCTTAAGGTAAATATTAAACGGTGATAGATTCCCGGAGATAAAAAAGATTAGAAGGGGAAGGTTTTTGTCCGGCGAGCTTTATTCAGGAAACTATTTGGTAGAAGATGATGGAGGTATTGTTTTAAGCGTAGCTCAGGTAGATGGGTTTATTTCCGTGTATCCTGAGCCCTGAGTTTTTAAAATAATATCTCCAACCCTACATCCTAAATTTCTTGCTATTACGGGGCATTTTGCTTTTAGAAGAAAAAAAATAGGCCTTTTTTCCTCTGAAAGAGTTTCATAGTTCCCTTGCCCTTTACTAATAATTAACTTGGTTTTAGTATAATAATTTAAAAATTCTTTCGAGCAATACCGAAGAATAGTTCCGGGAGCGTCACAACCTGAAGAAATAACCTTAGCTACTTTATCTATCCTACAAAACAAAGCATCTTCGATGGTAACATCATTAATAATAGGCTTGTCTCTTACTACATAAATAACTTTTTGTGGCAATTCCTCTATTAAGATACGGTCAAATACTATTTCTCCAGTATTATCTCCTAAGTAAAGAATTTCTTTTGTTTTTTCCAGGCAATTTTTAAGCTTATCATAATCAAGAATAGCAAAATTTTGTTCAAGAGTATTTTTTAATTCTTTTCCGAGATTTATTTTTTTTCTTACTTCATTCACCCCGAAATCAATAACATTTCCGGCAATAGCTATTTTTATAGCTGTAAGAAGAGGGTCTTTTGATTTCCTCACTTTCTTTTTTAATTCTGGATAAAGTTTTAAGGCCGCTTTATTATATTTATCCTTAATTTTCTTATAAGGATCAGAGGAGTGGGTAAATTTGCGGACAATTTTATGAATTATTCTCCCCATTTCTGGAGGAGTGCTATTCAAAGAAAACTCAGGAACAACCATAGCTATTTCATCTAAAATTTTTTTCTGGATTACTTTATCTTGAGTAATTATTCTTGCTGCATCTAATCCTTGTTTAAAAAAACAAGGAATACAATCTAAATATGTTTTCATTTTCCTTTCTTTTATTTATTTATTACCAGAGTTTCCTCGCTGTAAGTCTCTTTATATTGAAGTGTATTTTATAAAGAGAGGTTGTCAATAGATATAAAAGAGTAATTCCAACAGAGATTAAATCAATTTAAAGCTATTCCTGGTCCATTAGAGGCTCTCACCCCTCATATTTGACCTCTTTTAATTTTTTGGTATATTGCCTTTAAATTACTTGAGGGGGGATGTTTCCCTCAACACTGAAGCTATTCCCCCTTCTGTCACTCAAGTTGGGAAGATAAGCAAATAAAAGGATCGACAAAGCAAATTCCCATATAATTAATAAACTTTATGGGGAAATGTTAAGCAAAACCTCGAAGAAAGGGAAGCAATGCGGTAAGAGGAAGACTTGTCTGAAGAAAAGGTATTACTTAGAATAAGGCCTTCATGGAGATCTTATTTAGGGATTTTTATTTGGGCAGGAATATTTTTTGTTCTTACTACCAGCATATTTGTTCCCCTCCAGCTTTCTATGTTTTTTCAAGTAATTATAGCCTGGTATGTAATTACCGGTATCTGGGAAAAGATCTCTCTTAAATATACTGTTACTGAAAATAGAATAATTAAAACAGGGGGTCTCATCTTAAAGAAAAATTATGAAATTGCTCTTAGTGATATTTCTCTGGTTAAGATTAAACAAACGACTCTTCAGCGAATTTTAAATATTGCCGATCTGGAAGTTGTAATTAAAGGAGGATTGAGTTATTCTCCTGTAGGAATAAAAATGAAGGGGATAAGGAAAGCAAATAAAATTAAGGAGATTATTGAGAAATATCGAAGAGAAATGAGAAAAGGAGGAGAAAAAAATGAGATTGGGGCTGGTGACTTATAATTTAGCCAAGGATTGGGATATTCCTACCATTATTGAAAGATGTAAGACTACTGGTTTTGAAGGGGTGGAATTGAGAACTACTCACGCTCATAAGGTGGAGGTTAATCTTAGTAAAGAAGAGCGAGAGGAAGTTAAAAAAAGATTTAAAGATTCTCCCGTTGAGCTCGTTGGTTTGGGGAGTGTGTTTGAATATCATGCTATTGATTCTGAGGAGGTAAGAAGAAATATTGAAGGCACAAAAGAGTATGTGAAATTAGCCAGTGATGTAGGTGCTCCCGGGGTAAAAGTTCGTCCCAATGGTTTTCAAGATAAGGCCGGTATCCCTCGAGAAAAGACGCTGGAGCAGATTGGTTTAGCCCTGCGGGAATGTGGAGAATTTGCCAGTAATTTTGGAGTAGAAATTAGGTTAGAAGTCCATGGAGAGGGAACTTGTGAAGTTCCTTATATTCACCGAATTATGGAAATAGCTGATCATAAGAATGTATTTGTTTGCTGGAATTCTAATCTTACTGATGTAGATAGCAAAGGTTCAGTAAAGAGTAACTTTAATTTGGTTAAAGATAAGATCCGTTTGGTGCATATTAATGAGCTTTATCGGGAAGATTATCCCTGGCGAGAACTCTTTAGTCTTCTTAAAAATGCGGGATATGAAGGTTTTTGCCTGGCAGAAATTCCTGAAAGTCCTGAGCCAGAGAGATTAATGAGATATTATCGAGCTCTATTTAAGGCTTATACAGAGTAATAAGGAGAGAAAAATAAAAAAAAAGGAGAGAAAAATAAAAATGCAGAACGAAAATATAGAAAAAGAAATAAAATGCGCAGTTTTAGGTTATGGACCGGCTTTTAATATGGGGAAGCGTCATTGCGAGTTGATTAAGGAGACTGAGGGATTGAGACTCGTATCTATATGTGATTTAAATCCAGAACGCACGGCTACTGCTAAAAAAGATTTTCCTGAGGTTATAACTTACAATAGTGTAGAAGAGATGTTAAAGAAAGTAGAGCTTGATTTAGTGAGTATAGTTACCCCTCATAATACTCACGCTTTTTTAACTCTCCAGTGTCTGAAAGCCGGTAAACATGTGGTTGTAGAAAAACCAATGTGTATCACGGTTAAGGAAGCTACAGAAATGATTGAAACTGCAAAAGCTCAAAGGAAAATGCTTTCAGTCTTTCATAATCGCCGTTTTGATGGAGATTTTTTAGCTATTAAGGAGGTAATAGATAAAGGACTTATTGGTGAGGTTTTTCATATAGAAACAGGTGGGGGAGGATATCATCATCCGGGATATTGGTGGCGTTCTGATAAAAAAGTTTCTGGAGGAGCTTTTTATGACTGGGGAGCTCATTTTGTCGATTGGGTATTGAATTTAATTCCCAAAAAAATGGTAGGAATAGCCGGATTTTTCCATAAGCTTGTCTGGAATGATGTAACCAATGAGGATCATGTAGGGGCTCTTATCCGCTTTGAAAATGGGGCAGTTGCTGATGTTCAACTTTCTAATATCGATAGAATAGGGAGGCCTCGCTGGCGTATTCTGGGAACGAAAGGGGCTATTCTTGATAAGGGGGGAGGAAGTTTTAAGGTAAATACAGAAATAGAAGGTATTCCTGCAAGTATGGAGGTTAAATATAAAGAGACCGATTGGAGAAGGTATTATCGGAATATTGCCCGTCACCTGCTTTTCAGGGAGAAGTTAGAGATAACTCCTCAGTCTGCGCGCCGGGTAATAGCTGTATTTGAAACAGCGGAAAAAGCTGCTAAGAGCGGAAAGATAGAACCCGTCCCCTACGAATGAAACCTTTAAGGGGGTACTTCCCCCTTAAAGGGTATTGCTTTCTCCTTAAAAAAATTAATAATTAAATTTCTATAAGGACTTTCATTACATTTTCTTTTTTCTTTAAAATAAGTTCAAAAGCTTTCTTTATATCTTTTAACTTAAAGGAGTGAGTAATAAGGGGTTGGACCTGGATTTTCTTTTTTTGAATAAGGTCTATTGCTTCTTCGAAATCGTCTCTTATATACATTAAACTTCCGATGAGCTCTAATTCTCTATCTCCTATATAAGCAAGATTTACTCGGGGATTTTCTTCAGGGACTCCCACAATCATAATTTTTGTTCCCTTTCGAGCAATTTGAATAGCCTCAGATAAAGTTTCTTCTCTTCCCACGCACTCGTATATTAAATCTATTCCATTTTCACCGTAAGTTTCCCGGATAAATTCTACCAAATCTCGGGAAACGGAGTTTACTATTTTATCGGCTCCTAACTCCTTGGCTTTTTTTAATCTATAATCGAGGAGGTCGGTAATAATTATTTCTCCTGCTCCAGATACTTTAGCTACCTGCATAATCAACAGGCCAATGGGTCCTGCTCCTAAAATTAAGACTTTATCACCTATCTTTTGTTTTGATTTTCTCACCGCATGAACCGCTACTGCTGTTGGTTCTATTAAAGCTCCCTCCTCAAAAGAAATCTCCCGGGGAAGCTTTATTACCTTATTTTGAGGCACAGCAATATATTGAGCAAAAGCACCATTATAACCTACACAACCGATAACTTTAAGGTAATTGCAAATATTATATCTCCCATGGAGGCAGTTGTAGCATTTTCCGCAAACTATATTGGGTTCAACGGAGACTCTCTCTTCTTTATGAAAATTTTTAACTTTCTTTCCCGTTTGAGAAATTATTCCCGAAAATTCATGTCCTAAAACAATAGGAGGATGCACAAAGGGATGTTTCCCTTTATAGGAGTGAATATCCGATCCGCAAATTCCGCAATATTTTACCTTGATAAGTACTTCATTTTCTCTTACGGAAGGGATTTCTACTTCTTCCAATATTACCTTTTCAGGTTTTACTAAATTTGCTTGGAGCATTTTTTCTCCTCACTTTTCTGGCTTCATTAAAATTTTTATTCTCTCTTTGTTCTTTCGGTAAACCTGCATAGCTTCATCAAGCTCATTCAGTTTGAATTTATGAGTAATTAATTCTTTTACATTTACCCTTCCTTCTGCTAAGAGTTTAATAGCTCTTTCAGTAGTATAAGGATTAACAAAGCATCCTTTAAGAGTGATTTCATTTCGATAGATATAAAAGGGATTTACTTTTACTTCTGCTTGAGGGTCAGCTACTCCAAACCAGATTACTCTCCCCCCCGGCTCTACCAGATTTAAAGATTCAACCTGAGTAGAAGGATTTCCAATACATTCTATGACTACTTCTGCTTTTTCTTTAAGAAAAGTTTTAATCTCTTTTTCTATCTTTACCTTAGTGGGGTCCAAAGATAAGTTAGCTCCCAATTTCAGAGCTAATTCTCTTCTTCTTTTTACCGGATCAGTAACTACAATCTTATCAGCTCCAGAAATTCTTGCTAATTGTAAGATAATGAGACCAATAGGGCCTGCCCCCAGAATAACTACCGAATGTCCTGGTTTAATTTCTGCTAAATCTATTCCATGAAGAGAGCACGAAAGTGGTTCTGTAAAAGAAGCTGTCTCTAAATCTAACTTTTCCGGAAGGTGATAAACTGAAGATTCGTTTACCTTTACATATTCAGCGAATCCTCCATCATAATTAACTCCCAATCCCGGAATGGCCACACAAAAATTTTCCTTTCCATTTCGGCAATACTTGCATTTTCCACAAACGGTATTGGGATTAACAGTTACTCTGTCTCCTTTTTTAAAATTTTTTATTTTCTTTCCTACTTCTTCAATTATTCCTGAAAATTCATGGCCAATAATTACCGGGAAATTAGCCGGAAAAGTTCCTTCGTAAATATGTACATCTGTTCCACAGATGCCACAGGTATCTACTCTTATGAGAACATCATCTTCTTTTATCCTGGGAATGGGAACTTCTTTTAACTTATACTTACCCCTCTCTTCGAATACAATTGCCCTCATTTATTCTTCTCCTTTATTTCTAAGACTTTCAAAGGGAATAAAGAGTTTTTTAAGCCAGTGAAGCAAGGCGCTTGATGCGCTTCAACATATTCGGATGAGTGGTAAAAAGCTCCATCATTCTCTCTGTTCCCCTTATCTTTATCTTTTTATGCCTTAACTCCCAGAGTTCACTCTGGTCTATTGTTCCACTTAAATCTCTGTCCACTTCTTTTAGTTCCTGGATTTCATTTTGAGCCCGGGCAATATCATTTAAGAAAAAAGCCCTCACTCCCTGGACTCTTCTTAATTCTTCTTTTCCTCGAGCACTTCTTCGAATTTGGGCCGAGCCATAAACTAATTTATAAAGAGCTGAGGCTAAGTAATGGGGGGAATTTCCTATTTTTACACTTCCCTGGTCAGCATAATATTCTCGAATTCGAGATGCGTAGAGGACTAAAAGATTGGTTAAAAAGTAGAGTAAGAAAGCTACCAGACCAATTAGAGCAGCATAACCACCTTCTTCTCTTCTTCTATAAAACATTCCTCCCCATAGTAATCTCCAGGATAGCCAGTAAAGCATCAGAGGAATTACTGAAAGTAGAGTGATAATTATCATATCTCGATGTCTAAGATGAGAGATCTCATGCCCTAAGACTGCCTTCAACTCATCCTTGTTTAATAACTTCCGGATTCCCTCGGTAATACAAACTCTCCCATCCCTTATTGTCCTTCCAAAGGCGAAGGCATTAGGAATAGAGATTTGAGAAATTCCTACTTTTGGCTTGGGAATATTAGATCTTTCAGCCAGTTCTTTTACCATCTGATGAAGTTCTGGTTCTTCATTTTCGGAGACCCATCTTACTCTCATTAACATTGAAACTATGGAAGGTCCAATTAAATATTGAAAACCTACAAAGATTAAAGCCAGGACAAGGTAGATTCCTACATTTCCTATTCCAAAGTAACTCCCGATCCCAGTAATTACTCCGTAGAGTATCCCGAACATCAGGGCAACTAATAACCACATTTTAACTTGAAGCCCCATAGAATACCCTCCTTGATTTATTGATTTATATATATGATATTGAAAACTGCATAGACGTCAAATTTTTGATTTAAATTATATCTATAAATTAAAGCGATTCCTTTACAAATTGAGAAATCTTTGTTATGATAAAAAAAGTAAAGGAGAAGATGATGATAATTACGAAAACAAAAAAAGAAGAAGTAAGAAAAAAGTTTGCTCTTAACTCCAAAGATACAGGGTCTCCGGAGGTTCAAATAGCTCTTCTTACGGAGAGGATCGATAATCTGGTTCGTCATTTGTCCCGGTTTAAAAAAGATTATAGCTCTAAGAGAGGACTTCTGAAACTCGTAGCTCAAAGAAGAAAACTTCTGAAGTATCTTCAAGATAAGGATGAAGAGAGATATAAGAAAATGGTGGAGTATCTCCAAAGCTATAAAAGGAATGGAACAAAATGAGGTTAGAGAGAGAAATAGGAGGAAAAATTTTAGTTTTGGAAGAAGGGAAACTTGCGCGAAAGAGCGATGGAGCAGTGCTTGTGCAGTATGGAGAGACAGTGGTCCTGGTGACCGCTGTAGTCTCTTCTTTCACCCGGGAAGAGATTGATTTTGTCCCTCTGGTTGTGGATTACAGGGAAAAAGCTTATGCAGCGGGAAAAATTCCTGGAGGATTTTTTAAAAGAGAGGGAAAGCCTTCTGATGAAGAAATATTGGCCAGTAGATTAATAGATAGGTCTATTCGTCCTCTCTTCCCCAAAAATTTTAGAAATGAAGTTCAAATAATAGCTACTGTTTTGTCTGCAAGTCATTCAAATCAACCAGTTATTCTATCTATTATCGGAGCTTCGTTGGTTTTATCGCTTGCAGGATTA
>JAGGVN010000030.1 GCA_021158005.1 Candidatus Aerophobota bacterium
CTATAGACTATGGACCAATATCAGCTGCAACAGCAGTTTGTATGCTTCCTGCCTTAGTTATGTTTGTGGTCTTTCGAAGAGGAATTGTAAGAGGAGTAACACTAACCGGGATGAAGGGGTAAAAAGTCACAGAATAAAAAATAACAATACTTTTAAATAGGAGAATACGATGATTGTGAAAGACATTAAGAATGGGAAAGACTATCGCTGGTCAACGCATATCAACTCCCTACTTATAGATCGAAAAGATACAGAGGGAACTGAGGTATTTTTAACCAAAGTTGAGCCAAAAAAAAGTGTTCCTCAACATACCCATAACGACAATGAACAGTTATATTATGTAATAGAAGGGGAAGGTCTAATTAATTATCGTTCTCCCTCTGAAAGTGTCGGTAAGAAAGTAAAAATTAAAGCCGGACAAATTGTATTTATTCCATTAAAAACTGAACATCAAATCATATGTGTAGGGGAAAAGCCACTAATTTATTTAACTATCGATGTATTTCCAAAGGGTAAACCACCTGGTGAACCAACTTGGGATGCACACGCAAAGAATCTTGCTATTAATGATGCTTGAATAGAGGAAAGTATAAAATCAAAGCAAAAATAATAGGTGATAATGCATGAAGAAATTTTTAGCAGGGGCAGCTAAAGTCAACATAACTCCCCCTGTAGGAGCCCCTCTATCAGGATATACAGTAAGGAAAGATGTTTCCCAAGGAATACATGATGATCTTTATGCCAAAGCGTTAGTTCTGGACAACGGAGAAAAAGTACTGGCTATCGTTACCACTGACCTTTTAGGCTTTTATGATAACTTCGTTGACAAAGTTAGAAATTTAATAAAAAAGCAAACGGGGATTGATAAAAATAACATTTTAATAAGTGCTACTCACACTCATTCTGCTCCAGATACCCTTTACGGATTATACAGCCAAGGAAGATCAAGTGATTCCTGGATGGATGTTTTAGCTCAAAAGATAGCTGGATGTGTATATATGGCCTGGAGAAATAGAAAAGAGGCGCGGATAGGAACAGGTAAAGGATCGGTGCAAATAGGTGTTAACAGAAGAAATCCAGATGGTAAACCAATAGATCCTGAGGTAGGAGTGCTCCGGGTAGATGATATAGAAGGTAATCTTATGGCAGTGGTGATTAATTATACCTGCCATGCTGTAGTTTTAGGACCGGATAATTTATTAATCTCCGCTGATTATCCAGGCTATACCATGAGGATGATAGAAAAGTTGAAGGGGGAAAATGTAGTAGCTATGTTTACCAATGGAGCTGAAGGAGATATAAATACCGGACATTCCGCTGATATCAGTGGAATTGGAGGGTGTATACCTGGTAGAACTTTTGAGAGAGCAGAAAAATTGGGCAATATATTAGGCGGGGAAGTTTTAAAAGTTCTGGAACAAATAAAAGTATCTCCAAAAGTTCATCTTGATGTAAAAAAGAAAATAGTGGAACTTCCCTTAAAAACTCTTCCCTCCCTGGAAGAGGCTGAAAAAGAACTGAAAAAAAAGGCATCCACACTTAATAAGTTAAAGAAGGCTTCTCGCGAGGAAATAACAAGGGCAAAAATTGAAAAATTCTATGCGGAGATAACCTTATCTATGGTGAGGGAGATTGAGGATCTGGGATTAAGAAAGACTATGAAGGCAGAAATACAGGCAATGAGACTTAACGATACCATTCTTATCGCTTTCCCGGGAGAGCTATTTGTGGAGATAGGCTTGGAGATCAAAAAAGATTCAGACTTCAAAAATACATTTATTGTGGGATTGGCTAACGGAGAAATAGGATATATTCCAACGCATCAGGCTTTTGTAGAAGGTGGATACGAATCAATATCTACCAAATTTACAGGAGAGGCAGAAAATATAATAAAAGATACAGTGTTAAAGTTAATCAAAGAAATAAGGAGAGTCAGTTGAATAAACGCGATATTGTACTGGCAACTCTTAAACATAAAGAGACAGAAATTATACCCGGGCAGGTTAACTTTTTCAGCATCAATGGGTTAAAAAAATTGGTGCCAGTTTTTAGCAGCGAACCTCGGGAGAATGCTTTAAAAAGACTCGAGTTTTTGGATAACTTTTTTGTAGAAGTTGGTAGTGCAAAACTTCATCAGTCTAATTTTTTGCGGGAAACAGATGAATTAGAAAGGGTAACTTTTTTCCGAGGAGTAAGTGGAGGAGGAGTACTTTATACAAAAACAATAAAAGAAACAGAGAAGGAGTTAATCTTTGAGTTTGAAACGGGAGGAAGATGGAGAATAAATAAAAATCCCTTTTGGCGTGATTATATTTACCACCCAATTAAAACCCCGGAGGATTTAGAGAAAATTAAAATGCCTGATCCAGATGATCCCAGAAGATACGAAGGGGTAAGGGAGAATATTGAATATTTTAAAGAAAAGGGCTATTTTACCAGTGCCGAGATTAACGGTTTTTTCTCTGGAGTATGGTACAGGTATCAAAATATGCAGGATTTTATGATAAATATGGTTACTGATGAGGAATTTGCAAAGAAAGTGGTGGATATGATAGGATCTTTCAATCTTGAAACAGCAAGAAACTTTTTGGAAAGAGGAGTAGATAGCATCCTTTTTTGTGATGATTTAGGTTCAAACATGGGTATGCTTATCTCCCCTGAACTATACGAAAAGTTTTTCTATCCCTGGCACAAAAAGCTGGCAGATCTATGTCATGAGTATGGTGCTTATTTGAATATGCACAGCCATGGAAATATAAATAAAATTATGCCATTACTGGTAAAAGCCGGGATTGATATATTAAATCCAGTTGGACCATCTGACAATATGAATCTCGGGGAACTAAAGGAAAAATACGGGGATAAGATAACTTTTATGGGAGGGGTAAGTAAGTTCATTGGAAAGATGAGTAGAGAAGAGTTGAAAATGCATATAAAGAAAGTAATTGATAATGGAAGTCCAGGTGGAGGATTTATACTTATGTCAGAAGGAGGAATTCCTGATAATATGAATGAAGATGATTTTAAGTTTTATCTTGAGATTAACAGAAGATACAGAAAAAGAAAATAAAATTTAAGTAGAGGAATTTATAATGAACAAAATAAGGTTTGGAATAATTGGAGGAGGGATGATCGGTCCATTTCATGCAGAGGCAATATCTCAGTTAGATGATGCTGAACTTATAGGAGTAGCTACCACAAGAGAAGAAACAGCTAAGCCTTTTGCTGAGAAGTTTGGAGCTAAAGTATGGTATACAGACTATCGTAAATTGTTACAGAGGGATGATATAGACGCGGTGAACATATGCACCCCACCATTTCTTCATGAGGAGATGACAATTGCTGCAGCCAAAGAGGGAAAACACGTACTGGTAGAAAAACCAATAGCGATAAATTTAAAAGAAGCTGATAGAATGATAGAAGCTTGTAGAAAAGCAGGGGTTAAATTAGGAGTGATTTTTCAATCTCGCTTTAATAAGGATATTAACCGAATAAAGGAGGCAACAGATAGGGGTGATTTTGGAAAATTAATTATGGGAGATGCTTATGTAAAATGGTTTAGAACTCAGGAGTATTATGATAGTGCCAGCTGGAGAGGAACATGGGATAAGGAGGGAGGAGGAGCTCTTATAAATCAGGCAATTCACACTATAGATCTATTGCAGTGGTTTATGGGGGAGGTGGAGAGTTTATACGCTTTTATTGATACAAAAATTCATAAAATAGAAGTGGAAGATGTTGCCGTAGCTGCTTTGAGGTTTAAGAACGGAGCAATAGGGGTTATAGAAGGAAGCACAGCTATATATCCAGGACTTCCAAGAAGATTGGAAATACATGGAGAGAAAGGAACAGTAATTTTAGAAGGAGATAAAATAAAACTGTGGAGTTTTGTTGATCAGAAAGACAAGAAAAAAGAAATAGAGGAAATTAGAGAATACAAAGGCAAAAAATCTGGAGATACCTCCTCAAATCCAACTAATTTCTCCATCGAGAATCATAAACTTCAAATAAAAGATTTTGTGGAGGCAATAAAGGAGGATAGAGAGCCTTTTATTAATGGAGAAGAGGGTAGAAAATCTCTGGAGATAGTTAGAGCAATATATTTTTCTGGAAAAACTGAAAAAGCTGTGAAATTTCCTGTGATAGAATAAAGATAAAAGGAGGATAATTTGTCTCAAAAATTAGCCGTAGATGGAGGAAGAAAGGCGATAACCTTAGACCAAACTGAGGCAAATAAGTGGCCTCCTCTTGGCGAAGAGGAATTTGCAGCAGTAAAAAGGGTGATGCAGATGCCTGATTTCTACGAGGAGGCATACATTCTGGAGGAAGAATTTAAGAATTACATAGGATCAAAGTATGCCCTTGCTCATAATAACGGGACTGCGGCTATACATGCTGCACTTTTTGCCCTGGGAATCGGACCAGGTGATGAGGTAATTACACCATCCTACACTTACTGGGCTACCTGTATGCCAGTATTGACCTGGGGAGGTATACCTGTATTTGCTGAGGTTAACCCTGAAACCTGTAATATAGACCCAGAAGATATTAAAAGGAGAATTACTTCAAAAACCAAAGCCATTATTGTGGTTCATCTGTGGGGACTTCCCTGTGAAATGGATGAAATTATGGAAGTCGCAAAAAGATATAACATTAAGGTAATAGAAGATGCTGCTCACGCTCATGGAGCAGAATACAAAGGGAAAAAAGTAGGATCTATTGGTGACATTGGGTGTTTCAGTTTTCAGGCCAGTAAACTTATGGTGGGTATAGAGGGAGGTATGCTCGTTACTAACAATCAAGGATACTATGAACGAGCTATGGCTTTAGGACACTACAGAAGGTTAAAAAGTTTACCTCCTGAGTCTATTTATCAAAAATATCATGCCACCTGCTTTGGATTTAAATACAGAATTCATCCATTAGCTGCTGCTATAGCAAGAGTTCAGTTAAAACACCTTGATGAGCGAAATAAGAAAAGAAATAAAAATATCGAATATTTAGATGCCAAGCTCGAGACTCTCCCGGGAATAAGAACCTTTAAAACTCCCTCTTATATGAAAAGAGTTTATTATCAGCACGAGATTATTCTTGAAGAGGAAAAATTCAAAGTAAGCAAGGAAAAATTTGTAGAAGCCTTGAGGGCTGAAGGGGCAGATGTTTCTGGAGAGAGATACCCCCTCCAGCATCAACAACCTATTTATAAAGAGATGAATATTCCTATAGAGCCCCTCCCCATTACAGAAAGAATAAGAGATAAAATCTTATCTTTACCCACCTTTCCTCAGGCAAATATCGATCTATTAGATCAATACGCTGAAGCATTTAAAAAAATAACCACCACTTATCTAAAAAATTAAAAAAGGAGCAAAAATATATAAATATAAAGATAAGGAGGATTTTAAAGATGTACGCAAAGCGATTTGAGGATACTAAATTTGAAGAGCACTATGGAAATGAATACAACATGTTACTTCCCAAAGAAATGACCGAAAGTCTTGAGTTAGCTCTGGTTAAAGTTAAAAAGAACTCTTTAACACCCAAGCATACTCACGAGGATGAAGAACAGGTTTATATCATTTTAAAAGGAAAGGGGTTAATGAGAATCAACAATGAGGAACAGGAAGTAGAAGGAGGAATGATAGTGTATATTCCCAGGAAAGCTGAGCATGAGATAAAAAACATTGGTGAGGATGAGTTAACCTACATCTATGTGGCTAATTGGCCCTCATCTTAATAATACTACTAACATTTATCCATCTTTATTTATATTAATAACCTGATAGATAAAGGTGATGATTATGTCTTTAACATTAAAAATAAATGAGGAACTAAAGCAAAAAATAAGAGAAATACCGGTTGTTGATATTCATTCCCATATCTCTTTTAATTCACCAAAGGCTACATCTTTATCTGATATTCTTTTCTATCACTATATTACAACCGAATTAATTGCGGCGGGAATGCCTCCTTCCTTACTTAAAGATGATCTTCCAGAGGAGGAAAAAATAAAAAATAGTATCCCCTATTTCAATAGAATAAAAAACACAACTACGTATTGGTCATTAAGATGTATTTTAGAGGATCTTTATGAATTCAAAGAAGATCTTAGTGTAAACAACTGGGAATCTCTGGACAAAGAAATCCGTAAACGAGCGGAGGATAGAGACTGGACAGAGTTTGTTTTGAGGAAAAAAGCAAAAATCGAAAAAACTTTTCTTACCTGTATTCCCGGGGAAAATACAGAACTTAAAAATAAAGAATTATTTGTTCCCGCATTGAGAATTGATGACTGGATAAATCCATTTTACTTAAAAGAGAATATTTTAACTCTGGAGAAGATAAACGGAAAATCAATATTGTCTTTGGACGATTTAGCATTGGCTATTAGGGGAATGATCTCAACGTTCAAAGGTAAAACTGTGTGTTTAACCGTAGCTTTTGGACCAGATATTTATACAAAATTAACAAATAAGCAAATAGCACAGAGTCTTTTTCAAAAATTAATAAAAAAAGAGCCCCTCACCGAACTTATAGATAGCTTAAATATACTCTCATCTTATATATTGCATATATTCCTGGATATCGCAAAAGAATTTAACCTTGTCTTTCAAGTAATGTTTGGAGTCCGACGTCCCATGCCTGTAAATAAGGAATTGAGTTATTTTGACTCAAAGATGTTTAGATCATTTTATCAACTTTTTGATAGTTACCCGGAAGTGAAATTCGATATATTTTTAGCAAGTGTAGTTCATTCACAGGAAGTCAATATTATATGCAAAAAATATCCCAACGTTTACCTTGCTGGCTACTGGTGGTATGCCTTCTATCCCTCTTACATCAGAAGGATATTAGAAGAAAGGCTGGAAATTGTTCCGGCTAATAAAATTAGCGGATTCTTCTCTGACGCCTATATAGTGGAGTGGAGTTATGGAAAACTCTGTCTTTTTAAAAAAGAACTGACAAGAGTTCTCTCTGAGAAGATTAAGGAAGGATACTACAGTGAAAGTTATGCTTTAGAAGTTGCTAAATTATTGCTTAATCAAAATCCAAAAGAGATTTATAATTTAAAAAGGTAAATATGCCTGAGAAAGAACCTATCATATTTAAAAATGCAAAAGTAATAACCCCCATAAGGATTATAAACAATGGAATACTAATAGTTAATGGAAGTAAAATCTCTTACGTTGGCTATGAAAATGAAATTAAGATACCCCGAAATGTAAGGGTAATAGATGTGGAAGGTAGGTACGTATCTCCCGGGTTTATAGATATTCATCTTCACGGTGGAGGAGGAG
>JAGGVN010000004.1 GCA_021158005.1 Candidatus Aerophobota bacterium
CTGGCTATATAAATTAATCCTGGTCCATACATAATTAATCCTGGCAGGACAAGACAGAGCATAGCTATTCTTTTATCTCCCAACCATCTAAGAGTAGGAAGACCTAAGGAAATCAATATTCCATTAAAGAGACCATAATCAGCATTATAAAACCATTTCCAGATAATTAAACTCGCCATCCCAGCAATGGGAATAAACCAGAGAATCATCATTATCCTGATAGTGCTTTTTTTCATCTCCATTAAAAGTATGGATACAAGTATAGGCACAAGGAAGGTAAGGGCTAAAGAAAGAGCGGTATAATAGAAAGTATTTCTAAATACTATGAAGGTAAGAGGATCGGCAAAGACATTTCTAAAATTATTTAGTCCCGAAAAATAAGGAGGTTTTATTAAATGGAAAGTTTGAAAAGCTACAAGAAATCCCAGGATAAGGGGGTACCAGCCAAAAATGAAGTTAAAAAATATTCCCGGACTACTAAATAACCAACCATACCTATCTCCAAATTTCCGACCCTTTATCTTTTTCTCTTTCTTAATGGTTTTAATTTTTTTCACCCATTCTTCCTTTTAAATTATAAGGGAGGCTGCCGAAAGAAGGACAGCCTCCTAATTTAATTCTCTTACCAGACTTTATAGTACTTTTCAAAGAGATTCTTGAAGGTCTTTTCATAATACTCAGGGAAGTTTTCCTTATAGAAAGTAGCCAGATCTGTATAGTAATCTTTATAGTTCTTTACGGTCTGTCCTTTAACTTTATAATTTAAGACACCCTTGTTTATTCTATTTGCAGTCTCCCGAGCTACCTTTTGAAGATCAACTTTGGGGTCGTGGATTATGGTATCAAAGAGAGGGAGTACACTATTCTGTAAGTTTACCACTAAGTTATATGCTGAGGGAAGGGGTGCTGTTGGAAAGGATTTTTCTATTTCTTCAATCTTTGCCCATTCAGGAACAACTTCTTTTTTGGGTTTTCCGGGGTAGGGATAAAGATAAGGCATCATTTGAACGGCTACCTCAGGGTGTTTACTGACAATACGAGTCTGTTCAAGCAATATCTTATAACCTTCTCCTCCACCCCACATCCAGGTATAAAATTCAAAAGCTGCTTTTAGTTGGTCTTTATCCAGAGTAGGATTAAACCCCATGAGACCTGCGGTAATAAGGTTAAGTCTTATTCCTTCAGGACCTACAGGGAAGGGAACCGGTCCACAGCTTTTATAGAAGGGCATATCCTCGGGGGTACCCTTTATATGATAAAAACTTGGTCCTGCGAGTAGGTCAGTGCTATTAATTGCCCTCGATTGTGCCGCCGTAGAATTAAGCCAATAGGTAATGGCTACTCTTCCATTAGGGGTTTCCTGACCCGAATATAAAGGTTCCCCAGGAGGATATACCAATACCGATTTATCTTTCCATACCATATCATACCAGAATTTTAATAGAGGTTGGACTTCAGGAATATCAAGAGCAGATCTCCAGGTATACTTACCACTCCTGTCAGGAATTACTCGGGGAACACCAAAAGCATCAAAGAAATTCTTTATACTTCTCGAGTATTTTATAACATCCCCGGTCATAGCAAATCCCCAGATTTGTTTCTTGGGATCAGTAAGTTTTTGACAGATTGTTCTAAAATCATCCATGGTCCAATTAATAGATGGACCAGGCTTTCCCTCTTCATTAAAAAGTCCTGCGGCTTTAAAGAGGTCTCTTCTATAGATCATATCCGAACCGGTATACCATACAGCAGGTAAAGCATAGCAGCGCCCATTTTTCCATGCTCTTTGCCATACTGACCACCAATTTTCCTTTAAGAAATCTTTAAATTTCCACTTATCTACAAGATCAGTGATGTCGGCAGCATATCCCTCGGCTATGTCTGTTTCCGGGGTCCCCGTCAAAACTCCCAGGCTATAATAGGATGGAGCCTCTCCTGAAGCCATGGCTGTGATAAGCTTTTCTTGAGGTGTAGACCCTCGCGGCCATTGCTTCTCCGTTTCGAAGTTAATTTTAACTTCCGGATGAGTTATTATGAAAAGCGCCGTAGCATATCGAAAAGCCCAGGGCCAGGCATCAGCTTTAGTGGTATGCTCATTGAATATCTCTAACATTGTCTTTTCAGTTAACCAGGGATACCAGTCAAGAGGAGTAATTTCAACTGTCTTCTTAGTCTCCTTTGCTAAAGCTATAGTAGTAAATCCAACCAATAAACTTACTGACAGTGAAATAACTAATAAAACTGTTATAACTTTGCCTAATTTTTTCACTTTTTCCTCCTTTTTAAGGAATTTTTACATAGTTATTCTCCCTCCCCCTTGCCTTTTATTCTACCCTCCTTTCCTGGCAGATTTGAGGGAAAGAAAGACTTAATCAGATATTTTGTTCCCATCTGAGTCAATCTTCCCCGAGGTCGCTTTTTTTACACGGCTTTCGGTGCTCATAAAGTGTTCCAGCAGCCTTTCTTGGGCAGTTTTAACATCTCTTTTCTTTATAGCTTTAAATAATTTCCTGTGTCTTAGTGCATGACTGACTAGATCTGGCTTATCCCTGAGAGCTTCGTAAGAATTCCTGAGAAGCTTCCAGAAGATGTCTAAAAGTTTCAATAATAAGTCATTACCCACTACTTTGAAGATAGTTTGGTGAAATTTTGAATCTTCAGCAGCAAAATCTTTTCCTTGTTCTGCTTTTACTTTCATCCTATTCACTAAGCGTTCCAATTGTTCTATATCCTTTTGAGAGATTTTCTGGACAGCTTCTTTAATATAAAAACATTCCAACGCTTTTCTGATTTGTAATACATTGAATAAATTATCTCTGTTAAATTGGATGCTATACGAAAGGTTATTTAAAATGGGCTCGAAATTAAAAGATTGAACAAACATACCCTGTCCTTGCCTGACTTCGATAATTCCTAACGCTTCCATAGATTTAATTGCTTCTCTGACTGCAGTTCTACTTACTCCTAATTGTGCAGTAATTTCCTTTTCTGGTGGTAACTTATCGCCGGGTTGTAACTTATTTCTAATAATGAAATTTTTTATTTCATTAAAGATTAACGTGTGTCGAGAATCACTCTTTAAGGATTTTAGTTGTTTTTTCATCGTTTTAGCTCCCATAATAGTATGATGTATGATAGAAGATGTATGATATCATCTCTATATAAAATAACATAATTTATAATTTTGTCAACCCCTTTAAAGTAAATGGGCCAGGACATCGTTACCAGGGGGAGTCTTTGCAGGGAATAAGGGAATTTATTAAAATAGCCGGTATCCAGAACCTGGAAATATTTTCTTAGAAAAATAAAACTCTTAATTTTGCAGTAGCGATTGCCCAAACAGGATATGACTTGAAGTTTTCATAAGAAATAGAGGAAATTATACCTATAATTCTTTACTTAAGGACATTCCCCTGAAGGAGCATTACATACGCTACCTTAATGAGGCCTCCGAAATGAGAAAAAAGAAATTATTTACTATTTGAAGAGTGAAGCGAGGAGTTTAAATATTTCTCGAATGAGGAGACGGGATAGAACAATTTAAAGCGGATATATAGCGCCCGAAGGGAAAGTCCAAGGTTTCCTTGACACTCTCCTTAGCACTGATATACTCTTTTACGAGAAGATAAAATTTATCTATTAGTTTGTAGTATCTGGCAAAGAGTAAATGAATAAAATCAAGAGGAATTTCAATAATTTATACTGGGATATAGTCCCAATTATTACTGGCTATAGACATAGGCTCCATAAAGAAGAAGGAAAGAGAGAAAATTTTAGAATTAGATAAAGAAGCAGAAAGGATGCTCAAAGCTCTGACCAATTCCTTGGAGAGGAAACCCTCAAATCCTTGACTCCTTGAACCCTTTGCCTCACAAAGTGAGGCTTATCCTTGGGAATTGAAAGAGATTGTAGTCAGGTAAGGAGACACTTCCCAGAGGGCTCTAATCAGCGACTTTCTTTCATATGGTGACCCGGGGAGAAAAAGTCGTGTGTTTGGGGGAGAAAATGCTAAGATTTTATAATACTTTGACCCGGCAAATTGAGAATTTTGCACCTCAGAGGGATGAAGTGCGTATATACACCTGTGGTCCTACTGTTTATGACTACGCTCATATTGGAAATTTACGCACATATGTCTTTGAAGATATTTTAATTCGTCTTTTAAAATATAAAGGATACAAGATAAAGCGAGTAATGAACATCACCGATGTCGGGCATCTTACTTCCAATGAAGATATTGGTGAGGATAAGATTATAGTGGGAGCAAAGAGAGAAAAAAAGACTCCCTGGGAAATTGCTGAGTATTACACAAAAGCCTTTAAGGATGATATAAAAGAGCTAAATATCTTAGAACCAGATGTGTGGGCAAAAGCTACGGAACATATAAAAGAGATGATTGAGCTTATCCGTATTCTTGAGAAGAAGGGTTTTACTTACAGGACTTCTGAGGGAATTTATTTTGATATTTCTAAACTTTCTCGATACGGAAGGTTAAGTAGACTAAAGTTAGAGGGACAAATCCCGGGAATAAGAGTAAAGGTCTCTCGGGAAAAGAGAAATCCTTCAGATTTTGCTTTATGGAAATTTGCTTCCCCTTCTCATATTATGCAATGGGATAGTCCCTGGGGACGGGGATTTCCGGGATGGCATATAGAGTGCTCAGCTATAAGTAGAAAATATCTGGGGGATGTTTTTGATATTCATTGCGGCGGAGTAGACCATATTCCCGTTCATCATACTAACGAAATTGCTCAATTAGAAGGAGCCACCGGTAAAGTTCCTGCAAGGTTCTGGATGCATGGAGAATTTTTATTAGTAGAGGGAGGAAGAATGGGAAAATCCGAAGGAAATGCTTGGACTTTAAGAGATATAAAAAAGCGAGGGTTTAAACCTCTGGCTTTGCGGTATTTTTATCTAACCGCTCATTATAGAGCCAAGCTTAACTTTACCTGGAAAGCTCTGGAATCTTTCCAGAGAACCTTAGAAAAGCTTTGGGGAGAGGTTTCTACTTATGGTGAGCCAGAAGCCGTAGACTCTTCCTATAAGGAAAAGTTTCTCCAGGAAATGGAGGAAGACTTAAATACGCCCAGAGCACTGGCAGTGGTATGGAAATTGGTAAGAGATTCTCAGTTAAGAGATGGCCAGAAAAGAACTTTGCTTTTAGATTTTGATAAAGTTTTAGGTTTAGGCTTGGAAAAAATAGGAGGAGAAGAAATTCCTCAGGAGATAAGAAATTTATTAGAAGAGAGAAATAAAGCAAGGGAGGCAAAAGATTTTTTTAAAGCAGATACTCTCCGGGAAGAGATAAAAAAGAGAGGATGGAGAGTAGAGGATACTCCTGAGGGGGTTAGAGTCAAAAAAATTTATAAGGATATAGAAGAATGAAAGAAAGGTTATTTAGTGGCATTCAACCAACAGGGGGTCTTCATATTGGAAATTATTTTGGAGCCATTAAAAATTGGGTTAAATTACAGGAGAAATATGAATGTATCTTCGGTATTGTCGATTATCATGCAATTACTGTAAATTATAATCCTGAGGAGATGAGAAGGCGAATTCTCGATTGTGCTATAAGTTATTTAGCCTGCGGAATTGACCCCGAGAAGAGCACTTTAATGCTTCAATCCCTTGTTCCAGAACATACGGAATTGGCCTGGATATTGAATACCGTAACTCCTCTTGCTTGGCTGGAAAGAGTACCTACTTTCAAGGAAAAAGTTTCTCAAAATCCCCAGAACATTAATACTGGACTTCTTGATTATCCAGTATTAATGGCAGCGGATATTCTCCTTTATAAATCAGTGGTGGTTCCTGTAGGTGAGGACCAATTACCTCATTTAGAGCTTACCCGGGAGATCGCTCGCAAATTTAATAAAACTTTTGGCTATACTTTCCCTGAACCCAGGGAAATTACAGGTAAAGGAGCCCGAATTCTTGGCCTGGACGGAGTTAACAAAATGAGTAAGAGTTTAAATAATTGTATTTATTTATCCGATTCTCCCCAGGTTATCTGGAAAAAGCTCTCCACCGCAGTTACCGATACTAACCGTAAGCGAAGAGAAGACCCGGGGAATCCTGAAGTTTGCAATCTTTTTAGTATGCATAAACTTGTTTCTAAGAAAGAGGAGATTGAGACAGTTAGAAGAGGTTGTCAGAGAGCGGGAATTGGGTGTCTCGATTGTAAAAAGATTCTGGCAGAAAATATGAGTCAGGAGCTTGAGCCAATTCGTGAGAAACAGAATATGCTTTGGGAGAATCTTAAGGATGTAGAAGATATAATTAAAGAGGGATCTAATAAGGCAAGGATGATTGCCCGTCAGACTTTAAAAGAAGTTAAAGAAAAAATAGGACTATATTTTAATTGAGGAAAAGTTGATTATAAGAAATGAAGTAAAGCCACGTATAGGGTTAGTAGGTAATCCCTCCGACGGATATTTTGGAAAGACTATTGCTTTCTTATTTAATAATTTTTCTGCACGAACCATTTTATGGGAAAGTCCTCAGCTTCAAATACTACCCAATGAACAGGATCGTTCTCATTTCAAAAATATAGAGGAATTAGTTGAGGATGTTAATGTTAATGGCTATTATGGAGGGATTCGTCTTATAAAAGCTACTATTAAGAAGTTTAGTGATTATTGTTCAGAACATCACATAATTTATCCGAGGAAAAATTTTACTATTCAGTATGAGACCGATATTCCTCGAGGGGTAGGATTAGCAGGGTCAAGCGCTATTATTACTTCTACCTTAAAGTCTTTAATGCAGTTTTACAAAGTTTCCATCCCCTTAGAGATTCAGCCAAATTTAGTTCTCAGTGTAGAAAAGGATGAATTAGAGATTCAAGCAGGACTTCAGGATAGAGTAGTGCAAGTTTTTGGAGGAATCGTTTATATGGATTTTTCTCGAGAAATAATGGAAAAACAAGGTTACGGTAAGTATGAAATAATGAAAGTTTCTCTTCCTGATTTTTTCCTTGCTTTCCTGGAGCAAGGGGAAGAATCTAATAAATTTCACAGTAACTTAAGATATAGATATGAGCGAGGAGAAAAGGAAATTATAGAAGCAATGAAAGTATTTGCTTCTTTTGCGGAAAAGGCAAAAGAAGCATTGGAAAAAAAAGATTATTCAGAATTAGGAAAGTTAATGAACGCCAATTTTGATCTGAGAAGGGAGATTATGGGAGATGAAGTTATCGGGGAGAAAAATATTGAAATGGTAGAAATAGCACGAGACCTGGGTTCTCCAGCGAAGTTCTCTGGCTCAGGAGGAGCAGTAGTGGGTCTAATTAGAGACAATTTCTTAGAACTAAAAAGAGCTTATGAATCCCGGGGTTTTAATATAATAAGGGTAATCTGTGAGGGATGATTAAGAATAATTGTAAATTAGAAATTTAAGAAGATGATAAAAAAAGCCGTCATTCCTGCAGCGGGTCTGGGAACAAGGTTTCTTCCAGCTACAAAGTCTCAACCCAAGGAAATGCTTCCTATTGTGGATACTCCTACTATTCAATATGTAGTAGAGGAAGCTATAGGGAGTGGAATTAAAGATATCTTGATAATTATTGGAAGAGGGAAAAGTGCTATTATAGACCATTTTGATCGAAACTTTGAATTAGAATACTATCTTAAAGAGAAAGGTGATAAGGAAAATTTAAAAGAGATTGAACGTATCTCTAATCTGGCTAATCTTTATTTTATCCGTCAAAAGAATCTAAAGGGATTAGGAGACGCCGTGGGGTTTGCAGAAGAACATATAAATAGGGAACCTTTTGCTCTTCTGTTGGGGGATACTATTGTTTATTCCAGGGAGCCCTGCACTAAACAACTTATTTCTATCTTTGAGAAATATAAGAAGACTATTATCGGGATAGAGGAAGTCTCTCAGGATAAAGTAAGTCGATATGGAATTATTAAAGGGAAAAAAATGAATGAATCCCTTTTGGAAGTAGAAGAGCTAATAGAGAAACCTTCTCTTCATGAAGCTCCCTCAAATCTGGCTATTGCGGGAAGGTATATTATTACTCCTGAAATTTTTGATTGTATAAGAAAAACTTTACCGGGAAAGAACAACGAGATTCAAATCACTGATGCTCTCAGATTGTTAGACGAAAAATTAGCTTATATTTTTGAAGGAAAAAGATATGATATTGGAGATAAAATGGATTATCTGAGGGCTCAGGTAGAGTTTGGTTTAAGAAGAGAAGAATTTGGTAGTGAGTTTAAGAAGTTTTTGAAGTCTCTTTACGAGAAGGAATTAAAGTAAAGGAAGCGAAGAATACCATTAATTAAGAAGAATATCTCTCCTCACCAGCCGAGATTAATTATTTTCCTTGTGATGGAAAAGATGCTTCTTTACCCAATTCTTCCTCTATGCGTAAAAGCTGATTATATTTAGCTAATCTTTCAGAACGGGCCGGGGCACCGGTTTTAATCTGGCCGGCACTCGTAGCTACGGTAATATCTGCGAGGAAAGAATCTTCAGTTTCTCCTGAGCGGTGAGAAAAAATACACTTATATCCGGATTTTTTTGCTATTTCTACCGTTTCCAAAGTTTCTGTTAAGGTTCCGATTTGATTTAATTTAATGAGGATAGAATTAGCTACTCCCTCTTTAATCCCTCGTTTTAATCTCTGGGGATTGGTTACGAAGAGATCGTCTCCCACAAGTTGAACTCGTTTCCCTAATTTATCGGTTAATTTTTTCCAGCCAGACCAATCATCTTCAGCTAGTCCGTCTTCAATAGAGATTATAGGATATTTATTTACCAGATTTTCGTAAAATTCAATCATTTCTTCACTGGTCAATTCTTTCCCTTCTCCTTTAAGAATATATTTATTTTTATAGAAGAATTCACTGGCAGCTATATCCAGAGCCAGAGCTACTTTTTCCCCGGGTTTATATCCTGCTTTTTCAATAGCTATAAGAATAATCTGGATGGCTTCTTCATTAGACTTTAAGTCGGGAGCGAATCCTCCCTCATCTCCTACCGAAGTATTAAGATTTTTTGATTTTAAGACTGATTTTAATGTATGATAAACTTCAGAGGCTATTCTAAGACTTTCCTTAAAAGAATTAGTACCTCGGGGAATAATCATAAATTCCTGAATATCCACATTATTATCTGCGTGTTTTCCTCCGTTAAGTATATTCAGATAAGGCAGGGGAATTATGTGAGCATTTACTCCTCCAAGATATTGATATAAAGGTAGGCCTGCAGATTTAGCGGCAGCTTTAGCTACCGCTAAGGAAACGCCTAATATAGCGTTTGCTCCTAATTTTTCTTTATTTTCTGTTCCATCAAGTTCAATCATCTTTTTATCAATTTCTATTTGTCTGGTAGGATTCATTCCTTTAATCCGGGGAGCGATAATCTCGTTGACATTTTTCACTGCTTTTTTTACCCCTTTTCCTTTAAATCTTTCCCTATCTTTATCTCTAAGCTCTATTGCTTCATAAGCTCCCGTAGAAGCACCTGAGGGGACAGCTGCTCTTCCTCTATATCCATCAGATAAAATTACATCTACTTCTATTGTGGGATTTCCGCGAGAATCTAAAATTTCCCGCGCATAAACTTTCTCAATTGTGGACATAAAATTCCTCCTCAAAGTAAGGGAAAAAATTATTCTTTCTTCTTTTTTACTTCTACTGGAAGAGTGATTTTAACCTGGGGGTGGAGCTTTACAGAGATTTCCTGGATTCCGATAGTTTTAATTGGTTCTTCAAGCTCTATTTTCCGGTGGTCTATTCTCACCCGGAATTTTCTTTCTATCTCTCTAACAATATCCTGGGAAGTAACTACTCCAAATAATTTCCCTTCTTCCCCCATTTCTCTTTCTATGATCACTCTGGCGTCCTTCAATTTTTCTGCTATTTGAAGGGCTTTATATTTATCTTTCTCCCTTTTTCGTTGAAAGATTTTTTCCCTCTCCTCTTTCTGCTTAATATTTCCCGGAGTAGCTTTTAAAGCTAAATTTTTAGGAAAAAGAAAATTACGGGCATAACCATCACTGACCTTTACTATTTCATCTCTTTTTCCAAGTTTAGGGATTTCTTTTTTTAAAATAACTTTCATTCTCTTTTCCTCATTTGTAAGGTAAAAGAGCCATTTCTCGAGCTCTTTTGATAGCTTTGGCTAATTTCCTCTGATGTTTAGCGCAAGCACCGGTGCGTCTTCTTACTTTTATCCGTGCTCGACTATCCAGGAAATAACGCAAAGTCTTTACATCCCTATAATCTATTGTCTCTTTTGCCGAAGAACAAAAGATACAACTTTTCCTTTTTTTGAATTTTTGAGTTAACAAACCTCTCCTCCTTCTTAATTTTCAGCTATATAAAGGCTCTCGTGGTAATCTCTGTAGTCTTTTATTATCCAGGATAAGGAGGAAACTTATTATTGCAAAGGAACCTTTTCAATCTCATTTTCTGTCTTTTCTTCTGATGTCTCTTCAGAAGAAAGTTGTTTTTTTAACCTTTGCAGAAACTCTACTCTCCAGGCCACTACTTCAGCAGTTTTTCTTTTTATTCCGTCTTTATCTTCATAAGAACGAATTTGCAATCTTCCATCTATCGCTACTTGACTTCCTTTTGTTAAATATTCAGAACATCTCTGGGCTCGTTCTCGCCATACTACTACGGGAATGAAGTCGACAGCTTTTTCATCTTTTAAGTTTCCAGAAGGGCGGTTAACAGCTATAGTGAAGTTTGCCACCGGTGTTCCATCAGGAGTATATCGTAATTCAGGATCCCGTGTTAAGTTTCCTATTAAAATCACCCGGTTAAGGCTTGCCATTATTTTCTCCTCCCTTTTTCTTCTTTTCTCCCCAAGAGCTATTTTTCATTCTTATAATCATTAGTCGTCTTATTTTGTCTTGAGATGCAAGAAATTTACGTAAATTTTCTATCTGAGAAGGATTCATCTGGAGGTAAAAAGTAATAAAAAATCCTTCCAGAGCATTTTCTACTTCGTAGGCAATCTTTCTTATTCCTATTTCCTCTATATTTTTTATTTCTCCATCATTTCCGTTAATAGAGTTTTTAATCTTATCTATAATTTTATCTCTATCCTCCTTATTCATTTCGGAGGGCATAATGCAGGTAACTTCATATAGGGGCATTAGCATACTCCTTTCCCAAATTATATCACTTATTAGATCCGCTACCCGAAAACATTAACTCTTTATAAGTTCTATTTTTTCTTGATTGACTTTTATCTGACCGCGAATATAAAATGAATCACATCTCCATCTTCTACTTTATAATCTTTTCCTTCTATTCTTATTTCTCCTTTCTCTTTTGCCTCTTTAGGAGAATGGAATTTTAAAAGAGAGGAGACAGGAATAACTTCTGCTCTAATAAATCCTCTTTCCATATCGGAGTGGACTTTCCCGGCTGCTTCGCGGACTGTACTCCCTCTCTTAATTGCCCAGGCTCTTACTTCTCTTCCTCCGGTAATAGTAAAAAAAGTAATTAAATTAAGTAGCCGGTATGTCCGTTTGATTAATTTATCTTCCCTATTTTCTTTTATATTTAATTCTTTTAGAAATTCTTTTCTTTCCTCAGGAGGTAATTCTCCGAGTTCCATATCTAACTGAGCACATATTTCTATCCATTCCGCTTTTCTTTTTTTTAAATATTCTCGAAGTTCTTTGAGAGAATGATTCGCTGTTTCTTCTGCTTCTATATTAACCACATAAATGAGAGGTTTAGCCGTTAAAAACCCTTCTTTTGCTAATTCTCTTATTTCTGTTTCAGAACAAACGGATTGGGGAAATTCCCCTTTCATTAGTGCTTCTTTGACTTTTTCAAAGAGAGGAACTCTCGATGAAGATTTTATCATCTTGTTAGGTTTTGTCAAGCGACGTTCCACCATTGAGAGGTCAGAGAAAAATAATTCTAATTCAAGAGTTTCAATATCCCTTATGGGGTCTATACTTCCTTCAGGATGAGAAACCCCTCTTCCCTGGAAACATCTTACTACCTCTACCAGGACTTCAATTCCTCTTATTCTGCTCAGGAATTCGTTACCTAATCCTTCTCCCCGATGGGCATTTTTTACTAAACCGGCTACATCTATAAATTCTACTGTGGCCGGAATTATTTTCTGGGGATTTATGAATTTGGCTAACTCTTCAAGGCGAGGATCAGATACATAAGCTACCCCTCTATTTGGGGAAATAGTAGAGAAAGGGAAATTAGCTACTTCAGCATTACCTCCTGTAAGAGCATTAAACAGGGTAGATTTTCCTACATTAGGCAAACCAATGATTCCACAGGATAAAGTAGCCATAGTTCATTCACCATAGTTTTCGTGAAAGCTTGCTCGAAGAGTATCTAATAATTGCAAATAACTTCTTAATCCTCTTTTTTCTGCAGGTGTTCGTAGTCTACTTAAAGCCCTTTCTTGAATTTGCCTGATTCTTTCTCTGCTAACTCCGTATTTTTTCCCCAGTTCTCGAAGAGAGTAAACTTCTTCTTTTTCTTCTAATCCAAATCTTAATTTTAAAATCATTAGTTCCCTTTTATCTTTTACTACCTTTTCTAATAATTCCCTCACTTCTTTTTTTAAGACTTCCAGGGTAAATTTGTAAACAGGGGGAGAAATAGTAGAATTGGGGATAAAATCCATCATACATGCATTGTCGTCTTCTTTTAAGGGTTTATCCAGAGAAATAACCCCCTGGTGAGTTAACCCTATGGCTTCTTTAATTTCCTCTGGAGAGATATCAATTTCTTCTGCAAGCTCTTCGGCAGTTGGTTCCCTTTTTAGTTTATCTTCTATCTCCTGGGAGACTCTTCCCATTTTTCTTAGTAACTGGACTATATGCATAGGAAGACGGATAGTCCGAGACTGATTAGCAATAGCTCGGGATAGGGCCTGGCGTATCCACCAGCTACTGTAAGTACTGAAACGTCTGTTACATTTACTGTCAAACTTATCTACAGCTCGAGAAAGCCCAATGTTAGCTTCTTGAATAAGGTCTAATAAAGGTACTCCTCTTCCTGTATATTTCTTGGCGAAGCTTACTGCTAAGCGAAGGTTAGCCTCCATCATTTTTTTCTTATTTGTTTCATAGAGAGCTTTTGTCTTTTTAATTTTTTCTAAAAGATTCCTTTTTTCAGAAGATTTCAATATTTTCTCTATCTTTTCTCTTTTTTCTTCCAGAAAATTACATAAGGCTCTTATTTTTTCAATATTTCCTTTGAGATTTACAAGATTTTCCTCACTTCCTCCTTCTTGTTTATAAAAGGAGAGAAGTTCTTTATTCTTTTTAATAATAAGGGCCATTTGAAGAGTCATTTCTGTAAGTTCCTCTCTGGTCTTACTCAATTTCTCCGCTAACAATCTTTCTTCTTCTTCATTGAGTAAGGGAATTTGCCGAATCTTATCTAAATATTTTTTTGCAGAACCTTCAGAAAAATCTTTCTCCATCTTTTAGCCTTCCCTTTCTTCTAAATTTTTAAAATTATCAATAAAAGAAGAAGTTAACATTTTATCTCCTATTCTATAAAGAAGATAATCTTTGAGAAGTTTTTCTACCTCTCTTTGCACCTTTTCTTCAAGCCTTAGTTTAGTGCTCTTTTCCGGATTTGAATAAAGAAGGAATTTTAAGGCTTTTATAGTTTCCCGAGAGATGTTTAGTTTCCTTTTATGCCTTTTCTGGCAACTTTCACAAATAATTCCTCCTTCGCTCACTCCAAATGAGGAAATATTAGCCTCTTCCACCCTTTCTCCACAGTAAATACAATTCTCCAAAGATGGTTTATAACCTAAGATACTCAATGATTTTAATTCAAAGGAACGGATTAAGAGAGGTAAATCTCTTTTAGGGATTTTTTCCATAAGAAAGAGGATTTTCAAAATGAGGTAAAAGAGAGCCGGGGATGCTTCCCTTTCAGCTGATAATTTGATTACTAACTCTGCTATATAGGAACTATAGGCAAATCTCACTAAATCCCGGCGAATTCCTAAGAAAGGATGAACAATCCAGGATTCACTTAAGATATCTAAATCATCTCTCCCATATCGGTAAACAAGAAGGTTTAAATATGAGGGTGGTTGTATTGCTGGAGCAAATTTGCTCTTTATCTTCCGCCCTCCCTTAGCGACTATTCTTATTTTTCCGTATTTTAGAGAATAAAAGATCACTATTTTATCTTGCTCTTTTAAGTCATAGTCTTTTAAAACTATTGCCTTTGTTTTATATAAACTCATTTTTAAGGGTTAGCGTCATCATAGCAAAAAGTTTCTATTTCGTCAATTCTTTAAATCTTATTAAGATAATCGTTGTTTTCTTCAGAAAAAGGGAAAGTTGGTGCTCATTTTAGGTACTCAAAGAAAATGGAGTGAAATAAATGTTTTTTGTAAAAGAGAAGGTAGCGAAATGAAAGATGCCCCGGGAGGGAATGCCGAAGTCTTCTTGATATACATAGGAAATTATACCTATAACTCTTTACTGAGGGCATTTCCCTGAAGAAGCATTAGATGATCTACCTTAACGAGGTTTCTCAAGCGAAGGAAAAAGAAAGATTTATGTTCGAAGGAAGCGAAAGCTTCCAAGTTTAAATCTTTCCCGTAGCGAAGAAACCGAGCAGAATAATCTAAAG
>JAGGVN010000130.1 GCA_021158005.1 Candidatus Aerophobota bacterium
GGCAAACTAAAAATGAAAGCAGTTTTATTGTAATTAGTTTTACTCTTTTTTAGTTTAGTTTTTACCATCTTAAATCCTTATCTGAAAAAAGGGAGGCTATAAAGGTAGCCTCCCTTTAAATTTTTACCAAACCTTATAGTATTTTTCCCAGAGACTTTTGAACATCTTCTCGTAATAAGTAGGGAAGTTTTCCTTATAGTATTTATCCAGAGCGGTGAAGTATCCTTTTATATCTTCCATAGTTCCTGGTTTATTATTCAAAGCAGTGGCATTTGCTTCCTTAGCTGCAGATTCTATAGCTTTTACTACTTTATTCCAGTCAGGGTTAGTGATAGTTGCCTGAACAGCGTTATGAACAGCCCGTAAGAATCCTGCTGAGTCTAAAAGAGCGATATTGTAGTTGTGGCGTGTAGGAGGTATGGGTTGAGCATGAAGGAATTGTTTACATCTTAAATAGTGTTTGGGCATATACTCATCCATACTGGGAACTCCAGGAAGCTGTAACATATCCTTTGGACCAATCGCGTCCGCTAATCCATATTCAGGTGATCCTTGTAAAAGGTAACGAGAAAGATTGTTAACATATATCCCTCCTCCAAATCTCCAGAAGAGGTGCCAGTCAACTACTGCTTCCAGTTGCTCTTTACTCAAGGTGGGGTCAAATCCTATATCTGCAGTGACAAAGGCGCTCTCATTCATCTTTCTGGTTCCATAAGGGCCCTTTGGCCAGGGAGCTGCTCCATCAATATCGATGGTGAGTTTCACCGGATCAAGTCTATGAGGATAAGTGAGAGCTCTTTGAACAAGATGGGTAAAAGGAAAGTAGAACATACCTACTCTGCCTGAAAGATATTCATTTCGAGTACCAATCCAGTCATATTCTACAGAAACAAGGGCACTCTTATCTTCAAAAACGAGGTCATGATAAAGTTTAAAAGCAGTATTTATTGTCTCCGGGGTAGCAAAACCAGCTCTCCAGGTATATTTACCACTCTTATCGGGAATAAGAACAGGAACTCCAAAAGTTTGGCAGATCTTCTCAAAGGTGTTTCTACTCCCCCTAGCTTCTAGAACTGTTCCCCATCTTTTCTTCTTGGGATCAGTTAGCTTTTTGGCAATCTCCCTAAAGTCAGTCCAGGTCCAATCATAACTGGGTCCGGGTTCTCCTTTTTCGTTGAATATCCCTGCTTCTTCAAAGTAATCTCTTCTATATCTCATTACATCTCCAGGATAAAGACTTGATTGATTATTGGGGAGAGCCCAGATGCGGCCCTTGTACATACAGTTCTTTCTTATATATTCAGGCATTGCGTTCCACCAGTCCTTGTGCCGGGTCAGGACTATATCAGTAATATCCGCGAGCACTCCTTTTTCTACACAGGTAGGGATATTACCCATACTGCTATAATAGTACATTGCAGGAGCGGTGCCACTGGCCAGTCCCGCCATCAAACGTTGCCCTGCTTCTGCACCCCACATATCCCAACTAATACCTACTACTTTTACTCGCGGATGAGTTAAGTGAAAATAGATAACCGCGTAGAGCAGTCTTGGTCCCCAGATGTTGTTTGTCTCAAACCACTTCTTTACAGTTTCCTGAGTCGTATTTTCTATTATATTATAACCTGTTCCGCGAACTCTAATTATTATATCTCTATCTTCCCACTTGAGCTGTTTTATCTGATTAAGAGGTGGACCTTGAAGTAACTTAGCCTGGCTAAAAGCGGCTGATGTCACTATGCCTATTCCTAATATTACTAACCCTCCTATTCCTATAAACTTTCTTAACCTCATTTACTCCTCCTTTAATTAGTATTTTCCTTCTCTCTTCCAGGAATTAATAGACTCTCACCTCCTTTCCTTGTATCTGGAGAGAGATTGTCCTTTTTATTATCCTCTAAGTTCTATACTTTTTTGGGGATATCTACGCATAATATGCTCTTCCACTAATTTTTTTGCTAATTTAGGGTTGTTTTTAGAAAGGGCATCAATGATAGCTAAATGTTCTTTTACTACTTCTTCCTGTGCGCCTATTATTTCTGGAGACTGTTTTATATCTTGTAGTCGCATAGCTTGAAGTTGAAGATGAAGATTGTTTACCATTTTGAGGAGTTTAGTATTTTTGCTTGCTTCTACTAAAGCATTATGAAATTCCATATTATGAATTAGACAGGATAAAAGGTCATTTTTTTGAGCCGCACTCCTATGTTTTTTACAAATCTCTTTCATTTTCTTTAATTGGTTTCCATTAATGAAGTGAGCGGCTTGTTCAGCGGCAAATCCTTCTAAAAGTCTACGAAGGTCATAAATTTCTTTGATCTCTTGGGGAGAGAGTTTTTTAACGTATGTTCCTTTTCGCGGAAATACTACCACAAATTCTTCTTTTTCTAACTTGGTGAGTGCTTTTCTTAAAGGACTTCTGCTTATTCCCATCTCTTGGGCTAATTTTTCTTCTACTATTTTAGAACCGGGAGCTAATTCACAAATTAATATCTTATCACGAATAATTCGATAGGCTATATCAGCTAAGCTTTTATATTCTATTCGCGTAGGTATCTTCGCTTTCATTTTATCTTCTGGAGGCAAAAATTTAGCTTCTTTAAGGTTTTTGTCCCTTTTCTGAACGGAGATTACTTTTGGCTTTGTAAAGATAAATGTATTAGAGAATGAATCTCTATCTTGTTGAGGATAAAACCCCAATGCTCCAGGAGGGTAGGTCTTTATCATTATCTTTTTAGAGCTTACCCTCTTTTGTGGAGTATTGTATCCAAGATATAGTATACAATAAGTTTTAAAAATGTCAAGAGCTCACGATAAATTAGATTAGATTTAAAGAAAAAAGCTATTTAAAGGTAGGTTTGTAGCGAGATTTCAAAAACTAGGGGTGGCAAGCTTCTCCTCATTCTGGGGAATTTTTGAAAATATTTGTTCAAACTCTGTCTTGCTACTTATTCCAATTTTTCTCTTCCGTTGGCTAAATACTTATTTACTTCTCTCATCTTTTCAACTGCTCTTAGTATATCATTATGGACAGAAATATTGCCAGAGACTTTCGCTTTTTTCGCCCACTTCTGAAATTCCTGGAGATGTTCATTATTATGTTTAATCCAATGTTCTAATAAAATCTTCAACTTTTCCTTATCGTTTTTCATTTTAATTCCTTTGAGAGTGTGTTTCCTTTTCCAGAATTATTCTATGACGAAAAAGGTCAATCGTTTTAATTTTAGCCTCTATAATTTCTTCTTCTCCAAAAATACTCTTGAGGAGTATCTTTTTGCCCTGGAATTCAATAAGGATCACCTCCTCCAGTAAGAGTTTTTCCTTGCCGTTCTGGATTAAGTAAACATTTGACTGGCACATAACTTTTCCCTCCACTCTTTAGAAAATTTCGTTCTCTTTAAATTTTTCCAATGTCAGATAATAACTATAATTCCCTTTGTCTACATTATTCTATTTGGGGGCACCAGACCCGTCCTCCGCGTATTATTGGTAAGGATGAACCCCCCACTATATGGTTAAGGATGAACCTCGAGGCTACTCTTCTATATTCTCAGGATAACTCCTTGCCTGTGGTGCTTATAGTTAACTTGCCGTGTTTTACACCTCGAGTACTTATCAATTGGTCAGCCACCATTTTAATCTTATCGGCTCTTCCCTTGACTACTAAAACTTCAAGGCAATTATCCTTATCTAAATGGATATGCATAGTGGAGATAATCAAATGATGATATTGATGCTGAAGGCTGGTTAAAGTGTCGGAGAGTCCTCGTGTGTGATGGTTATACACAAGAGTAATTGTTCCGGCCATCTCCTCTCTTTGTATACTCCACTCTTCTTCTACCAGGAAATCTCTAATTAAATCTCTCACTGCTTCTGACCGATTACCGTATCCCTTCTTAGAAATAAATTTATCAAAGTTTTCCAATAATCCCTTTTCCATAGATACCCCGAATCTTACTATTTCTCTCTTCATACTCTCTCTTCTCATAAGTTTTAGCTTACTCTTTTAAATAAGATAATCTCTCTTCTGAGGGAACCAAGCTCCTTTGCAGGACTCATCTCTCTAATCCATTAAGATACAATTCTAATTTTATACTAATAAAATAAAAAATAGATGTCAACTCTGCAAAAGACTAATATTTGACATCTTTTCCTGGTAGTGTAGTATAAAATTGGAGTAATGGGGAAGTATTGCTAAAAAGTATAAAATTTCTGGCCAGCGAGGAGTAAAAAATGAATTTAAAATTTAAGGAGCTTTCTTTTAAAGAACTAAAGAGAAGTTGTGATTTAAGTAAATTAGAATGGGAGACTACGGAGGATTTTTCCCCGGTGGAAGAAGTTATTGGTCAAGAACGCGCAATTAAAGCTATAGAATTTGGATTAAATATAGAAGCTCCTGGATATAATGTTTATGTTACCGGAATGAGTGATACCGGAAGAACCAGCACTGTGAGAGAAATCTTGAAAAAATTTTCTTCCCGAAAGAGAGTTCCTGATGATTGGTGTTATGTTTATAATTTTCAAGACCCTGACCGTCCTCTGGCAATAAATCTTCCTCCAGGAAAAGGAAAAAAATTTAAGAAAGATATGAAGAATCTTATAAAACTTCTGAGGGTAGAAATTCCCAAAGCATTCAAAAATGAAGATTGTAAGAAGAAAAAGGAGCAGATTACAGAAAAATATGAATTTCAAAAGAGAGAACTCATTTCCAGAGTGGAGAGAGCCGCTAAGGAAAAAAACTTCCAGATTGTTAAGACTCCTTTTGGTTTTACGACTATCCCTTTGAAAAAAGAAGGTGAGCCTTTCAGCCAATTAGAATTTCAGAAACTTAAAGAAGAAGAGAGGAAAAAGATCGAAGCAGAGATGAATAACCTTCAGAAAGAGATGGCTAAGGTGTTAGAAGCCGTTGATAATGTGGATAGAAGATATAGAGAAGAAATTAGTAAGTTTGATAGGAAAGTAGCTCTATTTGCGGTAGAGCATATAGTAGAGAGACTGAAGAAAAAATATAAAGAAAATCCTCTGATAAAAAGGTATTTAGATGAGGTTAAATTGGATATAGTAGAAAATGCGGATGATTTTATTAAGAAAGAAGAGTCTCAGGAAGGAATTCCCTCTAAAGTAAATATTTTTTTATCCCCGGCCAGTCCTTTTATAAAATACGAGGTAAATGTTATTATAGATAATTCTCATCTCAAAGGAGCACCGGTAATTATAGAGACAAACCCTACTTACCAGAATATGTTTGGGCGAATAGAGAAACGCGTTCAGTTAGGAGCTTACATTACTGATTTTACCCGTATTAAACCAGGGTCTGTTTTAAAGGCTAACGGAGGATATCTGGTAGTAGATGTAGAAGGAGTCTTAAGAAATCCTTTCACCTGGGATACTTTAAAAAGGACCTTGAGAAATAAAGAGGTAAAAATTGAAGATATAGGGGAAGGGTATGGGTTTCTTTCTATTGCTACTTTAAGGCCTCTACCCATTCCTTTAAATATTAAAGTAGTAATGATTGGAGAAAGTAGGGTCTTTAACTTGCTCAGCGCTTTCGATAGCCAATTTAAGAAGATATTTAAGGTAAGAGCTGATTTTGATTACGAAACAAGGGTAGACAAGGAAAATATCCTTCGATGTGCTCGATTTATTTGCAAGATTTGCAAGGAAGAAAAGTTAAGACATCTTAATAAAGGAGGAGTGTCCGCTATTATAGAGTATAGTAACCGATTAGCGGAAGATCAGGAGAAACTTTCTCTTCAATTTGGGAAAATTGCCAATATCTTAAGAGAAGCCAATTACTGGGCTATTAAAAGGAATAGCCCTTATGTTACCCGGAAATGTGTAGAGAAAGCTATTGAGGAGAATGAATATAGGGGTAGTTTAGTAAAAGAGAAGATTCAGGAAATGATTGATCGCGGTTTTATTTATATTGATGTTACCGGAAAAAGGGTAGGTCAGATAAATGGGCTTTCGGTTTATAATTATGGAGAGTTTACTTTTGGAAAGCCGGTGAGGATAACGGCTCAAATCTTTATGGGTGATAAGGGGGTTATAAATATTGAGAGAGAAGCTAAGCTTAGCGGGAAGACTCATGATAAGGGCGTTCTTATTCTTTCTGGTTACTTAGGTGGTAAATACGGAGTAAATAATCCTCTTTCTCTTTCGGCTACTCTTACTTTTGAACAAAGTTATTCTTATGTTGAGGGGGATAGTGCATCTTCCACTGAACTTTTTGCCATCCTCTCCAGTTTATCTGGACTCCCTATTGATCAAGGAATTGCTGTTACCGGCTCGGTAAATCAAAGAGGAGAAATTCAACCCATTGGGGGCGTGAATTATAAAATAGAAGGGTTCTTTGAAGTTTGCAAAGCTAAGGGACTCACCGGTAAACAGGGGGTAATAATTCCTAAAAGTAACCTCAAAAACCTTATGCTTAAAGAAGAAGTGATTGAAGCCGTAAAAGAAGGAAAGTTTCATATTTATCCCATATCTACTGTGGATGAAGGGATGGAGATTCTTACAGGAGTAAGAGCAGGAAAAAGGAGAAAAGATGGTAAATTCCCCAAAAACACAGTTAATCGCTTGGTTGAAGATAAACTTCTTTACTTAATAAAAAGACAACAGGAATTAAAAAAAGAATTGAAATAGAGCGAAATTTACCTGAAGAGGAGATTAATAAAAAATAGCTTTTAGGAGGGAAATGGCTAAAGGAGGGAAGAAAGTATTAGTTATTCACGGAAGTCCCCGAAAAGAGGGGAATACAGATATTCTCCTTCGGGAGATTGTAAAAGGAATTAAAGGAGAGAACAAAGAGGTAGAATTACGAGAGATTTATCTTCGCGAGCTTCACCTTCTTCCCTGCCAGGAATGTAGAGTATGTAATAGATCTGGTAGGTGTATTATAAAAGATGATATGCAAGAATTATCCACGGAATTGAGGGAAGCGGATTATATAATTTTAGGCTCACCTATATTTTTCTATACAGTCACCACTTATGTCAAAGCTATGGTTGATAGAGGTCAAGTATTTTGGGTTAGAAAGTATTTATGGAAACAATCATTAAATTGGCAAACCAAAAAAGAGAGAAAGGGATGGTTTGTTTCTGTGGGAGCTACTCGAGGAAAAAAATTGTTTGAAGGAGCTATCCTTACAGTTAAATATTTCTTTGATGCTCTGGATATATCGTATGAAGGAGATTTATTGGTGAGAGGAGTAGAGGCAAAAGGGGATATTCTCAACTATCCAGAAGTTTTATCTAAGGCCTATGAGTTGGGTAAAAAAATAGGTTTTTTACTTCAGAAAGATTGAACATGGGCAGAAGATGTTCTCAGCTTATAATTATAACAAAACTAAGGAATGAAGATAAAAGAGGATTTTATGAGTTTGTGGGGAGGGAGGTTTAAAGAAAGTATAGATAAACTGGTAGAAGATTTCACTTCTTCTATTAAAGTCGATAAGAAGTTGTATAAATATGATATAGAAGGAAGCATAGCTCATACAAAGATGCTCTTAAAGGGTAATATTATTAATGAGGAAGAGGCAGAAAAAATTATTACGACTCTAAAAGAAATAGAGAAAGATATAAGAGGAGATAAAGTTAATCTTCTAAGGAAAGAAGATATCCATATGGCTATTGAAGAAGAACTCATTAAAAGAATTGGAGATATAGGTAAGAAACTCCACACAGCTCGTTCTCGTAATGACCAGATAGCTTTAGATGAGAGACTCTATCAAAGAGATAAAATAAAGGAACTTTCGAAGTTAATATTTAGTTTTCAAGAAGTGCTTTTAGAAATAGCTGAAAGGAATCAGGAGATAATTATTCCCGGGTTTACGCATCTTCAATATGCTCAACCTCTTCTTTTAGCTCACTATTTCCTGGCTTATTTCTGGATGTTTCAAAGAGATAGGGAGCGTCTCGGTGATGTTTATAAGAGGATGAATGTAATGCCTCTGGGTTCTTGCGCTTTAGCGGGAACTTCCTTGCCTATAGATAGAAAATATGGGGCCAGACTCTTAGGTTTTTCTAAAATTTCTCCTAACAGCCTGGATGCTGTGAGTGATCGTGATTATATCATAGAGTTTTTAGCTTCTCTTTCCATATTAATGATGCATCTTTCCCGGCTCTCAGAGGAAATAGTCATCTGGGTCTCTCCTCCTTTCTCCTTTATAGAAATAAGAGATGCCTTTACTACCGGCTCAAGTATTATGCCTCAAAAGAAAAATCCTGATGTAGTGGAACTCATCAGGGGGAAAACAGGACATATTTACGGAAATTTATTTTCTATTCTTACTACTATGAAGGCTCTTCCTCTCTCTTATAATAGGGATATGCAAGAAGATAAAAAACCTCTTTTTGAGTCTGTGGATATAGTTAAAGGAAGTTTAAAAATATTTATTCAGCTACTGAAGAATATTAAGATAAATAAGAAAAGAATGAGAGAAGAGGCAGAAAAAGGATTTTTTGCCGCTACTGATTTAACTGATTACCTGGTAGAAAAAAAAGTTCCTTTTAGAAATGCTCACCGGATAGTAGGAGAAATAGTGAAATATTGTCTGGAAAAAGGAAAAAGCTTTAAATCCCTTACTTTAAAAGAATATCAATCTTTTTCCTCTCTTTTTAAAGGGGATATCTTTGATAGATTAAAGTTAGATAGGTGTGTATTTAGCAAGGAATCACCTGGTGGTACAGGAAAGAAAGCTTTAAAAGAGCAAATTGATTTAGCCAAGCAAGTCTTAAAAGAGAATTTTAGAAAAAATAATCTTTGAGTAAAAAGGAGAATTGATGGAGGAATTTCAATATCAAAAAGGTAAGCTTTTTTGCGAGGGAGTGGATATTCAAAACCTTACCCGAAGAATAGAGACTCCCTTTTATCTTTATAGTTACCGGAAAATAATAGATAATTTCCGAGAGATTAAGAATAGTTTCGCCCTCCTTTCTCCTCTCGTTTGTTATTCTCTAAAAGCTAATGATAATCTTACTCTTTGTCGTATTTTAAGTGAAGAGGGAGCAGGAGCAGATATTGTTTCCGGAGGAGAACTTTATAAGGCTCTTCTTGCGGGATTTTCTCCTCACAAAATTATATTTGCCGGGGTAGGCAAAGGAGAAAAGGAGATTAAAGAAGCTATAGAAGAAGATATTTTTATGTTTAATATAGAGTCAGAAGGAGAATGGGAAGTAATAGAGAGAATAGCCAGAAGATTAAATAAAGGGGTGAAGATTTCTATTAGAGTTAATCCGGATATAGACCCGGAAACTCACCGTTATATTACTACCGGGAAAAAAGAGAATAAATTTGGGCTCAATTTTTCTCAGGCAGAAAAGTTATATAAGGAGATAAAAAAGAGTGATAAGGTGGAACCTCGAGGTATTCATATTCACATAGGCTCTCAGATAACCACCCCTTATCCTTATTTTCAAAGTCTGAAGAAAGTCCTTAAGTTTGTTAGACATCTCCAGGAAGAGGGGATAGATTTAGAATATATTGATATTGGAGGAGGATTTGGAATCAGTTATGAGGAGACAAAGCCTGCTTTAAAGATAAAAGAATTAGTAGAGATTATTGCTCCTTTAATTCAGAAGATGGAGATGAAATTAATCTTAGAACCAGGAAGATACATAATGGGTAATGCTGGCGTTCTTGTTACCCGCGTGCGCTATAAAAAGAGGATGGAAAGTAAGACTTTCATTATTGTGGATGCCGGAATGAATGATTTAATTCGTCCTTCTCTTTATGGTGCCTATCATCGGATAAAAAAGGTAAAAGAACCTCAAAATGATTCTATAGAGGAAATAGTAGATGTAGTGGGGCCAATTTGTGAATCTGGAGACTTCTTTGCTCAAGAGAGGTCTTTACCAAAAATTGAAGAAGGGGAGTATCTGGCTATAATGGATACAGGAGCTTATGGATTCTCTATGTCCTCCTCTTATAATGCTCGTCCGCGATTAGCCGAAATATTAGTTAAAGATAAAAGATGGTGGATAATTCGAGAAAGAGAAAGTTATCAAGATCTGGTAAGAAAAGAGATAATTCCTCAGGACCTCTTTTCTAACCGCCCTCTTATGCAAAATAGTTATCTTCCTTTTACTAAGATGGAGGGGAGTGGTAATGATTTTATCATTGTGGATAATCGTCTTTCTCTTCTTCAGAATGGAAGGGAATTTGCCCTTAAGTTTTGTCCTCGAAAGAAGGGAATAGGAGCAGATGGAGTTTTAATTCTAAAAGAATCCTCTAAGGCTGATTTTAAAGTGCAAATTTTTAATTCTGATGGAAGTGAAGCAGAAATGTGTGGCAATGGAGCAAGGTGTATTGCTCACTTTGCTTATTTGAAGGGAATAACCGGGCGGAGAGGTTCTTTTGAAACTTTAGCGGGGATAATTTCCTATGAAATCCAGAATGAGAATAGAGTAAAAGTAAAGATGAGTGACCCTCATAGTATTTCTCTAAATATTGCTCTCTCTTTAGGAAAAGAGAGCTTGCGGGGACACTATTTAAATACAGGAGTTCCCCATTTTGTTCTCTTTGTTCCTAAGATAGAAGAAGCTCCTTTGGAGGATTTGGCTCCCCGGATAAGATATCATTCAAAATTTAAGCCGGCAGGAACTAATGTAGACTTTGTAGAGGTAGGAAAGAATATTCTTAGGATGCGGACTTATGAGAGAGGGGTAGAAGGAGAGACCCTGGCTTGTGGTACAGGAGCAGTAGCTTCCGCTATAATAAGTAACCTTATTTATAGTTTAGATTCTCCGATAAAGGTAAGAACGAGGGGAGGGGAGTTGAGTGTATATTTTGAAAAAGCAGGAAAAGAAAAATTTGCCAATGTTTTTCTTGAAGGGGAAGCGGAAGTAGTTTATGAAGGAAAGATTACGATTAGGTGAGTCTTCCCGGGATGAGGACATTCTTTGTCGGTTATCATAAAGAGCATAAATGAGGAAGCAATCTTAAAATAGATATTAGGAGAATACTTACATTATAAGTATAAGAGGAGATTAAGGAGGTTTATATGTTTAAAGGATGTTTTGTGGCCATTGTCACCCCTTTTAAAAAAGGAAGAGTGGATGAGGAGAGTTTAAGAGAGCTTATTCATTTTTGTATGGATAAAGGAATAGACGGAATAGTTCCCTGTGGAACTACCGGGGAATCTCCTACCCTCTCTTTTCAGGAGCATAAAAGGGTTATCCAGATTACTGTGGAGGAGGTAAAGGGAAAGGTTCCTGTAATTGCAGGGACAGGTTCAAACAATACAGAGGAAGCTATTGAACTTACCACTTTTGCTAAGGAAATAGGAGCAGAAGCCGCCCTGGTAATTACTCCCTATTATAATAAGCCCACTCCTAAGGGAATGGAAGCTCATTACAGGCGATTAAATGAGATTGGTATACCTATTATTATTTACAATGTCCCTTCACGCACAGGAGTAAATATTCTTCCTGAGACGGTAGGAAAATTAAGCAAACTAAGGAATATAGCAGGAATAAAAGAGGCAAGTGGCAATATAGACCAGATGTCCAGTATTATTTCTCTTAGTAAAGATGATTTTTCGGTTCTCTCCGGGAATGATTCCCATACCCTTGCTCTTCTCTCCTTAGGAGGAGTGGGAGTAATTTCCGTAGTAGCTAATATTGTTCCCCGGGATATGACTCAAATGGTAAAAGCTTATTTAGAAAAGGATGTAGAAAGAGCCAAGGAACTTCACTATAAGCTTTATCCTCTCTGTCGGGCAATGTTCATTGAAACTAATCCTCTCCCCGTAAAGACAGCTTTAGCTATGATGGGAATGATTAAAAAAGAATGGCGGCTTCCTCTGGTAGGAATGAAGGAAGAAAATGAGAAAAAACTGGAGAAAGTTCTGTCTAATTATGGATTGATATGAGAAGTGTCTATTTAGATGCCTCTACGCCTTCTGCTTATTATGAGAGGTCTCAGTTAGAGAGACTTAAAATAACGCGTCGCTGGTGGAGAAAAATTGGAGAGTACAAAGTTTTTATTTCTACCCTTACCCTGGAAGAAATAAAAGCTCTTGAAAATAGAGAAAGAAAAGAGGCTATTCTTTCTTTACTTTCCAATTTTTCTGTTTTGAAGATAACTGCTCCAGTTAAAATACTTTCAAAAAATTATATAGAGGCAAAGATTATACCCCTAAAGGCTTTTAATGATGCAGTCCATTTATCTATTGCGGTAGTTAACAAAATTAATATTCTCTTAAGCTGGGACTTCACTCATTTAGTTAAGAAAGAGATAGAAAGAAAAGTGAATATTTATAATATAACTAATGGATATTCAGAGATACAAATTACCAGTCCTAAAGAGCTTCTTTAATCTTAGGATAAACTCTGGTGCTACTTTGTCGAGGATAAACCTTGACACTACAGTAGCGCGGAGGCACATCCAGTGTGTGTTTACTTTAATTAAAGGAAGGAGTAAAAGATGTTAAAAAGAATTAGCATCTCTACTCATTCTCAAGTAGAGCTTGTAAATATTACCTCTTCCATAGAAAAAACAGTAAGCGAATCAGGAGTAAAGGAAGGGGTATGTTATATATTTGTGCCTCATACTACCGCCGGGATAACTATTAATGAAGGAGCTGATCCTTCTGTAAAGGAAGATATAATAAATCAACTAAATAAAATTGTCCCTTTTAAGGAGAGTTACCTTCATCTTGAAGGTAACTCTCCTGCTCATATAAAAGCATCTATTATTGGTTCCTCTGAAATAGTATTCATTGAGGGGGGCCATCTGGTTCTGGGCACCTGGCAATCCCTATATTTTTGTGAATTTGATGGACCAAGAAGGCGGGAAGTTTTAGTAAAGATAGTTGCCCTTACTTGA
>JAGGVN010000077.1 GCA_021158005.1 Candidatus Aerophobota bacterium
GCTACGGCCCGGTTAGATATCTTCAGGGCTTCCTCAATTGTCTTTCCCTTGACCATCTCAGTAACCATACTACTTGTAGCCAGAGCTGCTGCACACCCGAATGTCTTAAACTTAGCATCAATAATTTTATTATCCTTTACCTTGATGTAAAGTTTCATAACATCCCCACAGATAGGATTTCCTACATGACCCACCCCATCAGGATTTTTTATCTCTCCTACATTGCGGGGGTGCTGAAAATGCTCCATCACCTTTTTGCTGTATAATGACCATTGATCAGTCATTTTATCCTCTGTATTCTCCTGATTTTGCTTTTTTACCAAAGGGAGACATTACCCTTAGCTTTTCGACAATAGGAGGCAAAACTTCGATTACCCGATCTATGTCTCCTTCTGTAGTATCTCGTCCCAGGCTAAATCTTAATGACCCATGAGCAACTTCTGGAGGAATACCCATAGCTAAGAGAACATGGGATGGTTCCAGGGAACTTGAGGTACAGGCAGACCCGCTTGAGGCACAAACTCCTTCTAAATCTAAATTTATAAGCATAGACTCACCTTCGACATATTTTATACAGATGTTTAAAATTCCCGGAAGTCTATTCTGGGGATGACCATTAAAAAATATCTCATCTATCCGTCTGTTTAAACCTTTATATAATCTATCTCTCAATATCTTTAATCTTTTTTCTTCGGTTGCCATTTCCTTAGCTGCAATTTCACAGGCTTTTCCCAGTCCAACAATTCCGGGAACGTTCTCTGTCCCAGCTCTCTTATTCCTCTCATGATGACCACCGTGAATAAGTGACGAGATTCTTACCCCCTTTCTCATATATAACGCCCCTACTCCCTTCGGTCCATACAGTTTATGTGCAGAAAGAGAAAGTAAATCCACTCCTAATTTCTCTACATCTACGGGGATTTTTCCTACTATTTGAACAGCATCGGTATGAAAATAAATCCCTCTCTCTTTCGTAATTCTGGCAATTTCTGAAATAGGCTCAATCGTTCCCACTTCATTATTAGCATACATTACGCTAACGAGTATAGTCTTATCTGTCAAACTCTTCCTTAGCTCGTCAAAATCAACCACTCCGTATCTATCCACAGGAATATATGTTACCTTGAATCCCTGTTTTTCGAGCCACTTACAAGTATTTAAAACTGCATGATGCTCTATTTTGGAAGTTACAATATGATTTCCTCTTTTTTTATTTGCAAATGCTATACCCTTTAGGGCCATATTATCTGCCTCAGTTCCTCCACTGGTAAAGATAATCTCCTCTGTTTTGGCATTTAAAAACCTTGCCACTTTCTCCCTTGCTTCCTCAACCGCCCTTTTTGCTTTCTGAGCCAATTGATAAATAGAAGAAGGATTCCCATAAACTTCGCTAAAAAAAGGAAACATCTCCTTTATTACCTCAGGATGAGTAGGAGTGGTAGCAGCATAATCCAGATATATTCTTTTCATCTTTTATTTTCTCCTTCTTTCAAATTATTAAAAAGATACCTTCAATTTGATTCCAAGTTTCCCTGCCGAGATACCCAATCCCCTGCGCTGTCTGATGGTATAAAGTGGGACTCCTTTGTGTCTTCCCAGAATATTTCCGTACTTATCGAATATTGGTCCCGGTTTTGCTATCCCCTTAAATAGAGAAAAGTAACCTCCAGCAATAAAATCTTGACTCTCCGCCTTGCTACTAACACCCAGTCTAAGATCCCGGGCTATCTTCTTTACTTCTTCTTTAGTATAATCGCTCAGTGGGGAAAAGCAATACTTCAGCTTGTAGCCCCTCTTTTTATCTTTTCTAAATCTAAATTGAGTTAAAGCCGCTTTATTGCCCCTTACGGGGCTATCCATGATCCATACCACGACCACCACCTCCTTAAAATGCCTTTCATCTATATTTCTTAATTTCTTATTTAAAATTAATCTTTTTCTTTATTATTCTTTATAGAAGCGACTTTTTGGAAAATATCTAACTCCTTTAAGTGCCTTTCTAATTTTCTCAACCGTTTTTCCAATTCCTCCTGTCGCTTCAAGAGAGTATAGAAAGCATTAGCTACAGGATCAGGTAACTTACCATGTTCTAAATCAATAGTTAATTTTTTATATTTTTCTACTACTTTTCCCGGAATTCCTACCACTGTTGAACCCTGAGGAACAGATTTTACTACTACGGAGCCAGCACCAACTTTTGCACCATCCCCTATCCTTATAGGACCGAGTATCTTTGCTCCTGTTCCTATAACCACATTATTTCCGATAGTAGGATGACGTTTCTTCTTTTCTAAACTTGTCCCTCCTAAAACCACTCCCTGGTACATCAAGACATCATCGCCAATTTCAGTAGTCTCCCCTATCACTACACCCATTCCATGGTCAATAAAAAACCTGCGTCCAATTTTTGCTCCGGGATGAATCTCTATACCTGTTAAAAAACGGCTAATATGAGAAATAAATCGTGCTAAGAAAAAAAATTTGTGTGTCCAAAACCAGTGAGCTACACGGTGAAACCATAAAGCATGGAGTCCCGGGTAACAAAAGATAA
>JAGGVN010000006.1 GCA_021158005.1 Candidatus Aerophobota bacterium
AGTTTTCTCGGAAATTATTGAACCCATCCCTGGTCGGTATCTTACCAATCAGGGATATTTTCATCACCCCCAAATTATTCTTTAACTTGCCTTTTTGCCTCCTTTGGTGTATAGATAACTAAAAACCCATATTGGAGGCCAACTAACAAGCCAAAGGAGGCTGAAAATGTCCTTACCAGCAGCAAGGACACACGAAGAATACCAGGCATTTGTTAGAAAAGAGCTTACCTTAAGAAGAATAAAGATTCCTTTTCTCTTCCAGGATGTTTTTGCTAAACTTTTTACCTGGATTTATCCCCCGTAAGGTGTATTCTAAAAGAGCGCTACTCTCACCAGGGTGCCCCAGCAAGATGTCCTGAAGATATACATCGCTCAGCTTTAGCCATGACTCTTCTTGGCATAACCTCCATTGATGAGTGGGTAGAATTTTTAAGGAGTTCCCTTCTCTTGCCATCATCAGTGGATTTTTACCTTGTGATATCCCTGGTGTTGGAACTTTCTACGATTTTTTCAATAAGCTTTATCTTATGGATAAGGATAAATCCTTCGCTAAGGGTAAAACAAGGTTTAAGAGAAAGCCCAAAAAGAAAACCAAAAACTCCTCTTATAGAGAACCTGATTACTTTCTGCAAAAGATCTTCAAAGAGTGCTTTGTCCTTCCTTCAGCAAAGTTAGGGATAATCGACCTTGAAAAATTTATCTGTAGCAGGTGATGGAACAAAGATTAAAACCTTTGCCTCCTCTTACGGAAAAAAGATATGCTCCTGTGAAGGTCCTTGTAATCATCCTCGCATCTTCTCTGATAGGGATGCCAGATGGGGATGGGATTCTTTTCATGAGAGATGGGTATATGGATATGGGATTCATGCACTTGTCGAGGTAAAATCAGAGCTGCCCTTAATCCTTCCCAAGCTAACTGGAGCAAATACCCACGATGGAGTAGTGGGAGTTAATCTTATCCGGGAAGCTATAAGATGGGCTACAGGATAAGTCCCATCATCAAGCTCAATGAAAGATGCAAGGGTATATCTTATAACAAAGACCTTATCTTTCTCACTCGAGAGGGAATCCCTATGTGCCTTTATGGATTTCCTTTAACTAACTGGAGATTCTGCTCAAGATAGAGGTAGAAATAAGTGGCGCTGCCCTGTTTGCTCCTTAGTTCAATACAAAGACGAAGTATGTCCCTACAGAGATATCTGCCAGAGAAAGGTATCAGATTATGGCAGAGTATTTACACCTACCCTAAGGAGAATTACCACTACTTTACTCCTGTTCCAAGGGAAACTGACGTTTGGAATGAGCTTTATGCAAAAAGGAGCGCCTGTGAGAGATCCTTTAAAAGAGAAAAGGAGGACTACAAGTTAAATGCAACAAGAGGGGAGGGAAAAAGATGTGGACCATTCGTGTAGCATTAGCCTGTATGTGCCAGCATATAGATGCTTGGAGTAAGGTACTTTCACCTTCTCCTGAAAAAGATGCAGCTTATAAGAACAGGCTAACATTTTATGACCTGATAAAAGAATTTCCTAGATCTACTGGTGAGGTGCGTTTTATTTTCACCTTTTCCTTTAAAAACTTCCCTTTACTTGACAAAGAGCAGTTATTAGACTTAGTTTCGAGAAATTTTGGCTATTTTTCTCTTATTTTCCCACTTTTTTAGCCTTCTTTTTCCGGGAGAACTCAATTTTGACCCATAATGAAGTGAATTTAGGCATCAGGAAAAACTGTTTAATTCCCACTGAGTAAAGAATTTTTTAAAACCAAGATTTTTTCCTTTCATGAACCAAAGTGCTTTTCTAATTTCTCCACCTCTATTCTTATCAGAAAGTGCCATTTTCATGGATAAAATTCACCATAAAAAGGTAGTGTTCTAATGGCACATCTATACCTATCGAATGAGATGAACCTATAATATATCCTCCTTCCTTAGCTATATCTAACTTACGCTTTAATTCTGAACAGATCTTCTCTTTCAAACCTTTGGTTAAAATTTTTATATCTACATTACCTATAAACGCCAATTTATCTCCATATTTCTCTTTTAACTCTTGAACATCAAGACCAGCACGGGCTTCTAAAGGCTGCAAAGCATCAACTCCTGCCTCTATAAGCATAGGAATAATTGATCTACAATCTCCATCGGAATGATAGACTACTTTAGCTCCTAATTTCTTAAATTGGACACACATCTTTTGTAGAAAAGGAAAAATAAACTCATAATAAAGTTCAGGGAAAAAAACATCCCTTTTTCATAACTTACATCATCTGCTATCCAAATACCTGGCAGATTATATTTTTCTATCTGTGTAATTCCTACTTCTATCATATATCCAGTAACCCTTGCAGCAAGAGCATGAACAAATCCTGAATCTAGTTTCATGTCTATCAGCAAGTTATTCATCCCTCGCATTCTCCACATAGATTCAAAAGGACCCAAAACGCCACCAAACAAACAATAACTTCTATTACTCAAAGTTTCTTCTTCAAATGATCTTGGTCCAAAAATAAGTCGCATATCATCAAGAAGAACAGATTCATCAGAGGCATCAAATTCTGCTCCCACCTTTTGATATCTTCGTAAATCCTGAGCTGAAACAAATTTATATTTTTCTAAGTCTCTGAAAGTCTTTATTGGAAATTCCAAATAGCCTGGAAGATTTTGACCCCTAATAACTTTTACTACACATCCCCATTCATTACGATAAATAATTTCTCGAGTATCTTCTCGAATTATTTTGATCGTGTCTATTTGAGGTGCGATTCTTGGAAATCTAAATTTTAAATCAATACCCAAATACTCATGGATACTTATTTGTTTAAGTTTATGTAGGTGTTCGGACCATTTTAATACTGTTTCTGGCCAAAAAGATTCCCATATAGGAACTCTATCTACCTTTTTAAACTCCAAAGTCCTAAGTACCCTTTGAACTGAATCCAAACTCATATTTACTGCCTTTCTCTAAACCTCATTTTTTTAAATTCACGCTATTCTATGCATATAGTTAATTTTCTTCATCACTTTTTTATAAGAGGTATCTTCGTGGATGATCTGAGAGGTAGCATAGATAAAATAATAGTAAAACCTTTATATGCCTTCCTTCTCATGGACGCCTTACTGCACACAATCTATATCATCACAAACAAATTTTTAACAGAATCTATGATTACATGAAACAGCATTACTCAAAAATAATATAAGAAACAAGATAGTACCCAACATTTATTTTATCTTTCTTCTTTTTCATTAATGAACGAATCTTATCATATTTTGCCATATGTGAAAAATTTTGTCAAGTCTAAGTGACGTAAATTAAAAAGGTTACTCCCAAAGTTTTTAAAGAAAACATCCAAAAACTCATGGATACAGCCCCCTTATCCTTGTTGCCTCAGCAACTCTTTCAATGGCAAGCATAAGGGCTGCTTTTCTCATTGATACCTTTTTCTCACGGGATATTCTG
>JAGGVN010000089.1 GCA_021158005.1 Candidatus Aerophobota bacterium
AAATGGCTTGCAAAGGTTTTTAGGATATCCATTGAGCCTCCATCTGAGATAGTGGATAACTTAGTATATTGATATATTTGTGAGGGATAAACTCAACTCAATGCTTGAAAAAGGTTGAATCTCTTGATATTGCTACAGGATATTTCCAGATTTCTGGATGGCAGGCTCTTGCTGACTCCTTAGAAAATTTGTTGAATACTGGTGGCAAAATAAGACTTTTGATTGGTGATGTCTCAAGAGAAAACTTGCTTCCTTAGACAGCTAAATTTCTTTTGCGCTTAATAAAAAACCCTCAAATTGAGACTCGGACAATAAAGCCAAGGCTTTTGTATGCAAAAGTTTTTATGGCTAAAGCAGAGAAAGAATTAGAACTCCTTTTCGGGTCAAGTAATATTACTTTTGGAGGGATGGAAGCAAATATTGAATTAAATACTTACGAGATACTTGAACGAGAATCAAAAAAGGCAAAAAAGTTTCATAGAGTGGTATAAAAAACTTTGGGATTGTATTATTTTGTATAATCTAAATAGTTAGAAGGGAGAAAATATGGCAAGAGAGGAAATATTAAAAGTAAAAGAATTGGCTAAGGTAGTATAATAAATATTGTGTCTGGTAATTAATACTCCTTGCGGGTAAGGAAAAAATTGCTATCCTCCCTTCTCAAAAGAAAATAATAAGGAGAAGAGAGGATAAAATAAACTATCTTGCGGAAATTATTGCACAACTTTCCGCGTTCCTCAAGGAAATGGTAAAAGATGTACTCCAAAACCTTTGAAGGAGGAGAGACTAATTTATCTTGAGGAGCATCCTACCAAAGGAAACGGCTTTTACACTCTTCCAAAAAAGATTCCAACAAGGCAGTCTGAACTCTACTATTACTAATAAGGAATGAAATATGCCGCCAAAAAAACAGAGAAGATTAATAAAAATTTATACCGCTCTTTCATACTTTATCATCTTTACAACACATCTTTTATGATTAAAAGAATAGCCACTCCTAAAAGGACTATTCCAAAAATCAATTTTATTGACTTTGACTTTAATCTCTTAGCCATTAGTCTGGAACCGGTTTGGCTTCCCAGAAATACTGCTATAACACAAGATGCCCATATAACCCAGTCAGGTCTGGCAGCAGTAGCGATATGAGAAATAAAGCTTGAACTTCCTGAAAAAGTTACCACCATAGCTGAAGTAGCTGCTGCTAATTTTGGTTCCAGTCCTGCTATATAAAGCAAGGAGACAACAAAACTTCCCCCGCCCCTTCCTATTAATCCTGCGAAAAAACCAAGAATACTACCAGCAACAACACTAAGCATTATCTTCTTTCCTGAAGATAAACTGACTCCCTTAGGCTTCCATCCGCTGAGCATAAGAACTGCTGCTATAGCAGTAAAAATAGCAAAGATAAAAATTACTGGTTTAGTAGTTGTCAGAGGGGATATCTTTTGGTTCAACACCTTCTCTTTTCTAAGAAGGAGTTTGAAATAGCCATCAAAATGGCTCCCCTACTTAAAGGCTTATACAAAATACTTTTCTTCTGTTTTTGAATTGATAAAGGCAAGGAAAAGGAACGGCAGATATTCAATCTCTATAGGTAAGTTAATCAATAACTGAACCCCACCCCCGCAGTCGCGGTGCTCGGAGCGCAGGCAACGGAAAACAGCCGAAGGCTGGCTGAAGCCGACCGACTATGACTGCGGGGTGGTGGGGGTAAATTTATACTTCAAGTTTGATTAAGATATTCTTTCCATTAAGGAGTTCGTTCAAAATCAAAGGGCTTTCAAGAATTATATAAAAGTCAAAATGAGTTCTCCTGGGGTCATTTTCGGTGAGCCACTCCACTCCAGCCGTAAGAATTTGCCTAAGCTCATCACCTTTTGCGAGAGATATAGCTCTCCAAAGTATATCTTTTCGAGTTACAATTGTCACCTTATTTTCATTGATGATTATTTTATCAACGAAGAGTCTAAAATACCTTTTTGCAATAGGAGGCTCCTGGTAAAATATTTCTTTTAATTTCTCCGGCAATTTTTGAAGGGAAGCGATTGATAGAAAACGAGGGATGGGTTAAAATATAAATCCCAATATCATGATACTTATCCTTGAGCTTTTTAGGCAATGTAATTCCAACACTATAAAAATAACCTGTCTTGCTAGTCTAAGCCAAAATAATTTTGCCTATATTAGACCAATTTCTCCCTTGGATTCTAAAATTAATCCCCAGTAATACCTCATTCTCTTTCTGCTCATCAGCGAAGACTGTCATATCCGGATCAACCTTCTTAAGCTCAGTCAGGCTCTCCTCAATTAAGTCCTCAATAGGTTTGTCTCCTCGAGCATGATCCTTTTCAGGTTTTTCATATTCTGTTAGTCGCGAATATAATCACGAATTCATAATCACTAATATAGTCACGAATCTTCCACTAATACTCCCTAATGCTTTATTCGTGATAATTAGTGAGTATTAGTGATTTGATCAGCGATATAATTATTCGTGGTCAAATTAGTGTTCTATTAATGGTTATTTTTTCGACCTTTAAGCTACAGAATCTCCACTAATTTATTTCTTGATTTCTCGCCTTTTTTTATCTGAATTTTACTCTTCTTAACTTTAAAATATTTTGCCAAGAACTTAATTAATTCTTTATTAGCTCTTCCTTTTCGAGGAGGAGAAACAAGGTAAACTTTATACAGATCTCCATCTTTCTTGATCTCTTCTTTCTTAGCATTTGGAGTGACTTTGATTTTAATAAGCATGGTTTACAAAATTGAATATTGGATATTGTTGATTACTAATTGTTGATTGTTTAAAAATGAAAATTGTGATTTGACTGTAACCTTTTTTAATTTCTTCTACGTTCCTTCCAATTTGATTCAAATAATCTTCAAACCTTAGCCCCTGCAGTTCTGTTCTATTTTTATACCCCTCAATCATTTTGTCAAGCTCAGATTCTACCAAGATATCGAGAAGTTCAATCTGAGAATCTTGGGCTACTTTTTCTAAAATTTCTCCTTCAATTTTCTCTTTTTCCTTAAATCCGGCTTCTTTTCTAAGATTATCTTTTATTTGCATCTTCAGTCTCTCAAGATCTTCAAACCTGCCTAAAGACTTAGCAAATTCGTCATTCAATTCAGATAATTTTATTTCTTGTTCATCTTAACTATAAATTTAACCATTTTAGGATTATGTCCTATAATTTCTGTAAAAGACTTTTCCTTGACAAAAAGGCCACTATTCCTCCAAGATAAGGAAAGAAACGAATCTTATCGAAAGGAGGATTTGATGGCCAAGAGTAATAATACCGTAAAGTTAAATGAATTGCAAGTAGCTCTTTTAAATGATGAGAATTTCTTAAGAAGAGCAGTTGAAAGCTCTCTATGAAGGCCTTGTAATGTAGACTAATAAAGCATTTCAGAGATTTCGTCTTCTTAAGGATAAATTATTAAGCTCTCAAGAAGGAAAACTTTTACCCGCGGACCGGTGATTTTTGAAAATAACCTTTATGATGAATTTCCTCATCTTGGAGGAAATTTACAGAAAATTTTGGACTTGATAGCTGCCCCCCTGGCTATCACCAGTTAAAGTAAGTACAATCTTATACTCTTCATATACAAATAATCCTCTTTTACTTTTTTCCACTAAAAAATATTCTTCCCGCTTAACTTCATCAAATGAAGAGTATTCCTTTATAACAGATGCACTAATTAACCCTTCTTCCACCTCTATAAGAATCTCATTCAGTTTTAGCTGATGACCAAAAAACGATTCAGTTTTCTTATTTCTTAAATTTCCCGGTCAGGCTGGATTCAATTACTTCAGCTTTTCCAGGTTGCCCATTTCTTAAAGGCGTTACTTTATAAACAGATTTTTCTTTTATTCTATTTTCGATTACCACCTGTACGGATTTATCTGGCTCTACTTTAACATGCAAGGCACCACCTGTTCCTATATACCTTCCAGCAGGAGCAATAGTTTCTTCCTTTTTGGTAAGCACTGGACGAGCAGCTTCTTTTTCCTCGGCTTTTTCAACAGGAGATTTCTCTCTTTGATACTCGGCTGGAACTTTAAATAAAGAATCGTCCTGGGGTGCTTCTACAATATTGGTCATTTCAAATAATCCGTCTCCCCGGCCACCGCTATAATGGACTATCTGTCGAATAAACTGGTTTAGTTTTGGCGAATACCGTGCTTCTACCGATGGTTCTTTTTGCTCTGGATAAGTATAGGTATATTTTTCACAAAGATAACCTAAAACAGTCTCGGTGCCTACCTGTTTTTTATTAGTATCTCTTTCCCTTGTTTCTTCCCATGCACGGACAGGATTAAAAAAAGCGCATCCCTGCCCTTTAGCTCAATATAGGCCTTTTCTTCCGGGTTTAAAGCCCAGGTAATATCCAGCTCGCGGTCAGCAATAATTAAGATGCGATACTCACCAGTCAGTTTTTCTAATCTATAGAGATTATCATGAGCATAATACTTAAATTCGTACTCTTCATTCGGCTGCTTAATTTTTAGATCAGCGCTAAACTCTACACCTAAAAGGGTAGAACTAAAACAGAAAAAAATAATTAATACTCCTGGTACTAAAAATATTTAGAAAATTTTTTCAACATTTTTTTCTCCTTTATTTTCCTGGATAAACTTCCTTTTTCCCAATTATTGGCTTATTTACTTCCTGATCCCTTCTACTTTATTTCTAGCTTTCTCATTACAGATATCAAAGAATCTTAAACTACAGCGTATCTATTTAGGTTCAATATAGTATTGATATCTGGGATTTCTGATTGAATAATAGAATCTAAAGTATGCTTATGATTAGCGAATCCTAGCGGAGACCTATGTCTAGCATTCGTGTCAAATCATTTAGTTAGGTAACCGAAGCAGGGGCTGTTAAATCATTTGAAATGTAACTTTCTATGTCTATGCGAGGTGTCTGCTTTTTGAAAGGAGAAATTTTACCTCTTCCATTTTTCTCC
>JAGGVN010000102.1 GCA_021158005.1 Candidatus Aerophobota bacterium
CCAGAGATACCAAGGGTCATTAGATAGATCCACAACAAATCTACCCTTTTTAGCTTTGCTGACTTTCATGAATTTTCCTCCATTAAACCCACTCTTTATCTCACCTCAAAAGTCCTTCTCCACCACAACAACTGTATCAACAAGATCAGGAAGTTTATCCGGAAGATCAATAAAAACATCCCCGCCTTCATTTTTTACCCTTAAACTCTTACATTCAGGATCAGCTAAAAGGTAGGCTCTTTTTATACTGCCAGAAAAATCTGGCAGTATAATCCTACCATCATCGGGTAAGGCAAGAACATGAAGATAAAGCTTTCCAGGTTTAGCGGTACATCTTCCCCACTCAAATTCTTCAAAGGGACAGGCATCTGTCCCATAAATTGCCTCACCATTTATCTTCAACCATTCTCCTATAGCCTCTAACCTCTCAACACTTGGCTGTGGGATAACACCCTCAGCTGTTGGACCCACATTTAAAAGGTAAACCCCTCCTTTGCTAACAATCTCAACTAATTTGTGAATTAAATCTCCAGTTGATTTCCAGTTATGATCGTAACTTTTATATCCCCAGGTATCATTTATGGTAGCAGGTGTTTCCCAGTAACCTTCAATTTTTCCCTCTGGTATCTCATTATCCCCCAGCTCCCTGTAATCACCTATACCTATCTCCCATGGTGGTGCTATACGACCACTTAGCCCCGGCATTTTTTGCGACCTGAACCCATCTTTTTGCACTGAACTTTGTGGGATTAAACCTTTTGGCAAGAGCCTCATACTCCTTAACTGAAATTTTTGCACGCTGCATAATCCACTCACCTATTCCAGGTATCCTTTTCCCCTTCCACATACCAGCTAATATGGAGTATAGTCCCCAGTGGATAAACATTCCAAACTTTGCCCTGTACCACCAGGATATACGCCTGTTAAGCTGATCATTAGTAGTGTTATCAACTTGTTCTGTCATTTATTTTTCTCCTTTTGAAAAAACAGAACGTAACTTATCCCTTCCATCTTAGCCCTTCATCGAGCATAACAAGGTAATTTTCAACCGGTACATAATTGGCAATAGTATTACCTGATCCTAGGGCGTATCTACCTGGCATACACCCATCTAAAATACCCCTCACATACCTTCGCAAGTTCTCCTCATCTAAACGAGATAACTTGTCCATATCTACCCCACCTAAGGTAGCAATTCTATCTCCGTATCTTCTTTTAAACTCCGTTACAGGAATAATTACATCCTGAAATGAGTGAAAGCCATCAATTCCCACATCTTCAATTAAATCCTCCATAACCTCCAGAACATTGCCACAGCAATGGTAAAGATAAAGTTTACCATACTTATGGGCCAGTGAGGCATATTTTTTAAACCAGGGGAAAATAAGTTTTCTCAAAACATCAGGATTAAGCATGGTACCTGTCTTGTATCCCAGATCATCTGCATGGAATATAGCCTCAATTCCCTCCAGAGAAATGACATTCTTATAGAAGCTATACACTATCCCACCCCATCGATCAACCACTGCCTTAACTAACTCAGGCTCATCATAAATCAAATAAAAAAGACCTTCATATCCCAAGATCCTCTCCATTACCTGTTCGTATAAAGAGTGTACCACTGCTATTTTCATTCCTTCTGGTAAATTTTTATTTAAGAAACCGTAGTATTCTTCAAGATCTATCCTCATTTTCTCAAAAGCTCTCCAGGGAAATCTTTCAAAATCTTCCCATGAACTAATAAGACCCTTGCCCTCCTCTGCCCATACTCTTTCACCTTTAGAAAGAGATGCTGTATCACTGGCTACCCGTGGCTTGGGTAAAAATGAAAGAAAGTAATGCAAACCTATTCCATCAGGTATATAATCATACCCCATTTTGTAGTAAAAATTAATGTACTGCTTGATATATTGCCCCCAGGAGGCTTTGTCATCAATTCTTGAGAAATTAGCATTTTTAAAAAAATCATCATAATCCAGAGAAACCCACTTCTCTCCCATTAGATTTTCTGTTATAAACCTCATTACCTCAATATCAACCCCTAATTCAACAAAATAAACTTTATCGGGTTTTTTCTCTCCTTTAAGAACCTGTCTGAAACTTTCAAAATCAGGTGAAGGATTTTTCAGGGGAAATTTAAACATTTTTTTTCTCCTCTTAAAGCTGATAAAATACTATTAAAATTTTATCTGGCGGCAACTTCATTTATTCCTTAAGTCCACTTAACCCGGACATTCCTTCTATAAAGCGGGAACTAAACATAAAGAAAAATATAAGTACAGGGATACACGAAATTACTGAAGCAGTCATTAAAAGATTCCACTCATTGGTATACATACTCAAATATCTGGCCAGGGCTAAAGGCAGGGTTTTTTTAACATCGGAAGTTAAAATAATCAAAGGCCACAAAAAGGCATTCCAATTGGCAACAAAGGTAAGGATCATGAGAGTAATTATAGCAGGCCGGGATAACGGGAAAATAATTCTCAAGAAAATTTTAAATTCCCCACAACCATCAATTCTGGCTGCATCAATATAACTATCCGGAATACTCCTGATAAACTGTCTCATTAGAAAAATTCCAAAAGCAGTCATAACTTGAGGCATGATTAATCCTTGATAGCTGTTTATTAATCCCATTCTCTTTATAATCAGGAATAAAGGGATAACAATGGCATTAAAAGGAATCATCATAGTTGCAATAATGAATAAAAAAAGAACTTCTCTTCCAGGAAAGCGAAATTTAGCCAGACTATAACCAACCATTGGAGAGAGAAATATGTTACATCCTATCACCACTATTACTACAAAAATACTATTAAAAATATACC
>JAGGVN010000080.1 GCA_021158005.1 Candidatus Aerophobota bacterium
AATAAAAAGGGGGAGCGATGTGCTTCCCCTTTTTATTCAAGAAAAGGTAGGAAATTAAATCTATCTCAAAGAGTAACCGATTTAATTAGAGGTCCTAAATTCCCCAGCCTTATTCTATTATTTCAAACTCAACACTCTTCTTTGCACTCTTATTTCTAAAGCGGTCATGTAAAATGACTGTATAAACATATTTACCTGGAGAAAGTCCTCCTAATCCTAATGTATTATGAACATAAACATCAAGGACAGGGGTAGAGGTAATATAGTGCATTTCTAAAAAACCCTCTTTACTCCAGATTTCCTTACCTTCCTTATCGGTGAGAATCGCATCTTGAATAAACCAGAATTCATATTTTCTTTCGCTTATCCGGGTATACAAATTAGCGGGTTCAAAATAGAGTAAGAGTTCTCCGTCCTTTTTAATTTTTGGCTCTGGCAAAGGTGCATAATCACCTAAGGTTTTGATTACTGAGCAGAGATAGAAGTTACGAAATCCGAGCTCGCTTTTATTTTGAAGTTGAAGAATCGCTTTCTTTAAACAGAGAATTGTCTGGGAAGTATCATCAGCTAAAAGAGACCCCCCAGAAAATAGCACTAAAGTTATTAATAAAACACTCAATATCCCTTTCATTTTCCTCATTTCCTTCCTCCTTGTCTAATATATTTTTAGTATTTAATTCCAAAATTTTCTTCATTTACCTTTTACCACTAATCTAAGAGTCTTTTTTCTCCTGTTATTTTCTGAATATCACTAATATCCTGAGTTGCTTCAAGACAGCCAAGATATCTGCCGGCTTTATTTCTTAGAGCAAAATATTGTATCAGGATCTTATGTTTTTCTTTGTTTTCACCCATAGGAAGATCAATCCAGAAAGTAGCTTTTTCCCGCTTCCCTTCTTTCATTTCTCTTAAGATTTGTTCAACCTTATGGAGACTCTTTTTCGGATGACAGTTGCGAACATCTTTCCCAATTACTCCCACAGGCCTTTTAAATATCCTTGTTTTATGTTTATTCCAGCACATAACTTTATCATTTTCATCAATAACTGAAAACTGAACAGGGATTGTTTCTAAGAAAGAATTTAATACATCATCAGGCAATTTCCCAATCATTTCTTTTCCCTCCTTGGGGATAATTTTGCTAATACGAATTCCTTCATTTTATAGCTATCTTTATGGCTTCTTTTGCTTTATCTATTATTGGCTCTTCAATTAATATATCCAGGTATCTAATCTCAACAGCGTAAGGAGTAAGTTTATCAGCTAATTCAATAATTTGATTAAAGTTCTCATCTTCTTTCATAGCAAGTTGCACAAGCTCACCTAAACTTCTCGAACTCAATATCATGAAATGCAAGAAAAAGCTTTTAGATACTTTTCAGCACCTTACTGGGCATGAAAACATATAGTATCAAGGGGTGGCTTCGGCTTTATGTTAATAGAATGTTTTGCATTTATCAAATCATTCTCCGCTTTTCTTGTCCATAGTTTTACGAGGTCAATCTTTTCTTTCATAGATAACTCTCCCTTGCATGGAATGCTTTTGTCTCATCAATCTTATTGAGAAGATTTTCAATAAATACAGTAAATTTTCCTTTATCAAAAGAAGCTTCAAATGTTCGTTCAATAAGTTGTTTTGCCTGTTCTTTATTCATTTTCTTTTCTTACAAATTCTCTTAAAACTATTAATCCATTAAATCCTTTGTTGAAAGTTCTTTTGACTATTCTTTTGCGCCTTTAGTGCGCCTTTTTTGCGGCTTTTGCGCCTTTAGTGCGGCATAAAATGTCCCCCGTCCCGTTGTTCCAAATTTCTGGAATATCTTTTTATTAACTAAATCATTCAGTTCCATAGTAGCTGATCGTTCTTTTACATCTGCAATTTTCTGGTATTCCTTATTTGTAATTTTCCCTTTCTCTTTAACATACAGCACTGCTTTAATCTGCCTTTTGTTTAATCCCATTTTTATTAGGTTTTCTTCTGTATAAATGTCTTTGTAGAAATATACCGAAAAACCGCCAAACTCTTCTTTGAATTCCGGCTCTGGCAGTCCTGCATTTTTGCATTCCTCGGTTATCTTGAGTGTCCCTCTACCCCAGGATTCTATCAACCCTGCTTTGAAAAATATGTCTGCCAGTAATTCATTTCTCGGTTTAGAATGATGGTTTTTCTTTAAATCTTCTACCCTAATTCCCTTTGGTAAACCTCCATCATTCCATAGAATTATCTTATCAGGGTAAATCTTCATTTGAATATGTGCCCCGATATAATCTCTATGAATTACTGCATTTATTATTGCTTCTCTTAATGCTTCTTCTGGATATTCTAATTCTTCTTTCCTGTAAATACCTTCAAATCTTATTTCAGAGATAAGATATTTTGTCCTTAGCAACTCTATTGTCTTCTCAACCTGTTCAAAAAGATTGCCTTCTACATTATCGGAACTTATAATATCTGTATCAGTTAAAAACTTGCCCACTTTGATATAGGCACTTGTGAAAAATTTCTTGGGATTTTTGCCAAAAAGTAATATACCTGCTCTTTTAATTTTGCCGTTTTCAATTAAATGCAATTTTTCAAGAATTTTAATATTATCTTTTCTTCTTTGACAAAAGGTAATCTTTTCACAGCAATTTCTTTAAATTTCTCGACTGTCTCAAAATTTATGTCATCTATTGGACTTTTTTCCTCAATATATTCTTCCCAGTCTTTGCTTGATTTTGAAATCAAAAATTTTGTCAATTCCTTACCTTTTAATTCTTGGACTGTGCTTCCGCTTCTTATATAAAACCTACCTTGATAAGATATGGGAACATAAGAATACTCAACTTTTATCAAAATTATTTCCTTACCTTTTTTCTTTTCCAACTTAATCTTAGGAATGATTCCGAGCACATCTCTAAATTTATTTGGCAAATTCTCAAGCAATTTTTTAGAATTCTTTACTCCAACAGGATTACCCTTATCATCAACACCGAGGGTCAATTCTCCACCATCAGTATTAGCAAAAGCACAAATCACCTTAAGATATTCGTCTCTCCATGCAGTTTTAAATTCGGTTACTTGAGATTCCTTTTTGTTTAACATATCTGTTCTCCTGTTAAATATAAAGATAAAATGACCTCTCTTTTTCCAGAGAACTTTTGTGAATGTTCAGCATAATTTGCAATTTTTTCTTTAGCTTCAACATGAGAAAATTCTAAAGCTTGTTGTTCCTTATTCAGGGTAGATTCTAATAAATCATAAGTTTCTTTGGTTATCCCTATGCCAATAAGAATTCTTATCTTTTCAGTTTCTTTAAGCGATTTATAAATAGCATAAAAACTGCTTGTATCCCCTTTGCTTACTCCATTTCTCCCCAATTCTTTCCTATTTTTGTCTCCACTACTAAGGGAATAGATAATTTAATTGCTCTCTCCATTTTTTCTTTAACTAACTTGCGAGTTATATCTATCTCTTTTTCGGGAACTTCAAGAATGAGTTCATCATGAATTTGAAGAATAATCTTCCCCTTAAGTCCTTTTTCTTCCAGCGCTTTATCAATATTAATCATGGCTATCTTAATAAGGTCAGCCGCTCCTCCCTGAATGGGAGTATTAATAGCAATACGTTGAGCAAGTTCCCTTTTCCTCTTATTTGAAGAAGAAATCCCAGGGAGGGCTCTTTTTCTTCCCAATAAAGTAGTTACATATCGCTTTTTCCGGGCTTCTTCCAATACTTTTTGGATATATTCTTTTACCTTAGGATAACGCTCAAAATAACTTTGAATATAATCTTCAGCTTCTTTTTCGGTAATTCCAAGGTCCCGGGAGAGTCCATAAGAACTCATTCCATAGATAATTCCAAAATTAACTACCTTTGCTCGTCGCCTCATCCGGGGAGTAACCTCCAGAGGAAGGACATTAAAGATTTCGGCGGCTGTGCGCACATGGATATCTTCTCCTCTTAGAAAGGCACTTTTTAGATTATTATCTTCAGATAAATGAGCCAAAATTCTTAACTCTATTTGAGAATAATCAGCAGAGAGAAGCAAGTGATTATCTTCGGCAATAAAAGCAAATCTCAATTTTTGTCCTAATTTATCTCTAATGGGAATATTTTGGAGATTCGGCTTTGAAGAGGAAAGTCTTCCCGTAGCTGTAGCTACCTGATTAAAAGAAGTATAGATTCTCTCTGTCATGGGGTCAACAAGGTTAATTAAAGGTTTTAGATAAGTCGATTCCAATTTGGAGAGTCGGCGGTGTTCCAATATCTTTTGGACAAAAGGATTTAGTAAAGATAAAGTCTGGAGAACCTCTTCGTCAGTAGAATATCCGGTTTTTATCTTCTTAAGAGGGGGAAGATTCATTTTCCCAAAGAGAATCTCACTTAGCTGCCGGGAAGAATTAATATTAAATTCTTCCCCTACCTCTTTGTAGATTTCTTTTTCAAGAGATTTCCTTTTCTCATCCACTTCTTTTAAAAAATCCTTCAGGATTTTTTTATCTACTTTTATTCCTCTCTCTTCCATCCTCGCTAAGACTTTGACAAGAGGCATTTCTACTTTTAAAAAGAGGTCCCACAAATTCTCCTCTTTCAACTTTTTTTCCAAAATGAGCGATATACTATCAATAATTTTAACTTTCTTTAAAAGAGAAAGATTTTGAGGAATCTCTTTTCCTAAATAATCAAGAGATAAATTCTCCAGAGAATAATTTGTAGAAAGAGGATTTAAAAGGTAACCGGCTATTTGAATATCAAAATAAATTCCTTTGAGGTTTATCCCTTCCTTCTTAAACTCCAGAATAGTTTTCTTTAAGTTATATCCTTTCTTTTTGATTTTGAAATTTTCTAATACAGAGACCATTTCTTTAAGATAATTTTTCTCTCCCTCCAAAGAGACTTTATAAAAATGGTCTTTTATAAAGAAAGCTACTTCCTCTTTTTCTATCTGGAGTGTAAAAATACCCTCTTTTAAGACCAGATCTTTGAAACCTTTTAATGAAATAATTTCCTCCTCACTCTCTCTTTCTTCAGGAAGAGGGGAGAGATTGAACTGCTTTATTAACTCTTTAAACTCCAGTTCTCTAAAGAGAGGAAGGAGAATCTCTTTTTGAGGTTCTTTCAGCTTGAGGTCTTCTATTTCTATTTCTAAGGGAATAGAGGTTATAATAGTAGCTAATTTTTTAGAGAATTGAGCTTGTTCACCAAAACTATCAAGGAGCTTTCTTATTTTAGGAGGAAGGTTTCTTAAATTCTCTAAAATGTCCTCTAAACTTCCAAATTTTTTGATTAGCTGTTTTGCTATTTGGGGACCTATTCCTGGAACCCCCGGAATATTATCAGACTTATCTCCTACCAGAGCTAAATAATCAGGTATTTTAGGAGGAGGAACTCCAAATTCTTCTTCAACTTTTTCTTCATCAAAGAGTTTGGTTTGGGTAATTCCTCGAGTAGGACGAATAACAAAGGTAGAAGGAGAGACTACCTGAAGAATATCTTTGTCTCCGCTGAAAATTTCTACCCTCATTCCTCTCTTTTCCCCGTATTTAGCTAAAGTGCCCAGTAAGTCATCTGCTTCATACTCTTCATCTTCAAAAATAGGAATTCTAAATCCCTCCAGAACCTTTCTGACAAGAGAAATCTGAGAGATTAGTTCTTCAGGCATCTTTGGTCGCGTAGCCTTATAATCTTTAGATTCTTTATGGCGGAATGTCTTTCTCCCTTTGTCAAAGGCACAAACTAAGTAGTCAGCTTTTTTCTCCCTTATAAGTTTTGTTAACATCCGCGTAAATCCATACACCGCTCCGGTAGTTATGCCCTTACTGGTAGTAAGAGGAGGCAAAGCGTAAAAAGCTCTATAAAGAAGAGCGCTTCCATCAATAAGAATGAGTTTCTCTTTTTCCTCCATTCTTCCTCTTTTAATGATGCATTCTTAGCTTAGGTCTCTCAGCCAAACAGACTAAGATAACCTAAATATGAAATTCTACAATATCTTTATCCTCTAAAATCTCCTCTTTCTCCACTCTCTTTCCTTTAAATTTGTTCCCTCTCCACATTCGGGTATACTTTAACCGGTGAGCAAAATCTTTATGGATAGAGAGAGCAGCATCCAGAACTTTATCTCCTTTCCTAAGAATAATAGGCTCGCCTTTATCAAAGGCTTTCCCGGGAGCTTTTGTATAAACTCTGATAATATCTATCTTTTCATAGATTTTTCTTTTAAGTTCCTCTATCCCCTTTAATTCTTTTGCAGAAATAGATATTAAAGGGAATCTTTCTTTATATAAGTCCTTTAGTATTTCCCGATGTTCTTTACTTCCTGGTAAGTCTTCTTTATTACCCACTATTAACACTTTTACATTTTGTTCTTTCAGTTTTTTAAGACCTATTTCCATCTGTTCAAGGATTTCTTCACTCCCCAGATCCACAATGAGTAAGATAAGATCAGCACTTTGAATAATTTCTTTTAATCGAGGATCTATGGCTTCCTCCGTTAAAGGAGGAGTATCTATGAGCTGGATTTTAATATCTTCAAAACTCATCATGCCTACCAGAGGTTCCCGGGTGGTAAAGGGATAATCAGCTACTTCTGAAGTCGTATTGGTAAGAACATTTAAGATTTTGGACTTTCCTGTATTGGGAGCTCCCAGAAGAACTACTCTGGCTGCTCCCTGTTTGGGAATATGAAAACTATAGCTTTTTTTCCTTAATGAAGGTTTACTTATCTCTTTTTTTAATCGAGAAATTTTAGCCTTTAATTCTCCCTGAAGTTTATCGGTTCCTTTATGCTTGGGCATAATTGCCCACATCTCTTTAAGAATTCTTAATTTTTCTTCAATAGTTCGTGCCCGCCTATATCTTTCTTCAGCTTCATAATACTGGGGAGGAAGATTTGCTGGCATAAAAAGATTCCTTTTTTATTACTTCTTAAATTAAAATTAGTGATAATCTATGATAAGATTAGCAAGGTCAAAGATAAGTCTCTTTGCCTTTTTGTCTACCTCACCATTCCTTCATACCAACTTATCTCTTACCTGTAAAAAGAATGAAGCTTATTTGATCTGCATAGAAATTATACCTATAATTCTTTATTATTTTTAAGCCATCGCAAAAATAGAACCGTCCCCTTTTATCTCAACGAAATTTCTAAACCATAGATCGATTTGGGCAAAAGATGGAAAATTATTTCTTTATCGGCAACTACTTTGACTTCAAAATCATCAATCTTAACTTTCTCCTCCTCGGTAGTGTTGTAAGCTTTAAAATCCGGGTGAGTAATGATTTTGCCGGATACTCCTTTGATTTTTACCTCCCCGTGAAGAGAGACTTTTATCTCATCTTCCATTTCGGTATGGGAGTTTGTCAGAGTGAGGAAAATTTTTTTATCTTTTAAAGATGCTGAACCAGACAGAGTACGTAAAGAGTCCATTCCGTTATCGGTTTTAAATTGAACAGTGGGACTGTCAAAGAATAGTTTGAGGGAGCGACCACCTTGATGTTTTTGGTAAAGCTGGTACACGTAGTAAGTCGGGGTTAAGACAATTTTATCTTCAAATGTTAGGATTAAAGATTGTAATACGTTTACCGTTTGAGCGATATTTGCCATCCCTACCTTATCTGCATTCCTATTGAGAATATCGAGTGTTAAAGCTGCCACCATTGCATCCCTTAAAGTATTTTGCTGCCAGAGAAAACTGGGGTTCCTCCCGGGCGCTGGACGATGCCAGGTTCCCCATTCATCTATTATGAGCTCAATTTTTCTCTCAGGGTCAAAGTAATCCATTAAATTCCTCTGGTCCTGAATGAGTTTTTCCATATAAATCGCCTTTTTTAACAGCTGATACCACTCATCAGTTGAATATTCTGTTGCGGTACCGGCCGTGCCACAATAATAATGGCAGGCATAGCCATTTATTCTGTTGATGTAGTTTCCTGGTTCTGTAATTTTTTTGAAAAACTTTTCTGTCCACTGCAGATCGTTTCCACCTGGTCCACACGCTATTAAAGAGATTTTCTGTCCAAATTCAAAAGCAAAGGTTGAGAATCTTCTGTATTCAGATGCGTAATCCTCAGGCGTGAAGTGCCCTCCACAGCCCCAATTTTCATTCCCGATTCCCCAGTATTTGACATTAAAAGGACTTTCGGACCCGTTTTGTTTTCTCAAAAGAGAAAGAGTGCTTTCCCCTTCAAAATTACAATATTCGATCCAATCTCGTAGTTCTTTTGGGCTGCCAGTTCCTACATTTCCACAAATATAAGGAGAAGCTCCTATTAATTTACAAAATTGGATGAATTCATGCGTGCCAAATTCATTAGTTTCTATCACCTTGCCCCAATGATAATTAACTCTTTTTGGTCTTTCCTTTTTTGGACCTATCCCGTCTTGCCAGTGGTAACAATCAGCAAAGCAGCCTCCTGGCCAACGAAAGACAGATACCTTTACTCTCTTTAATGCCTCAACCACATCCTTTCGTATCCCTGCAATATTTGGAATTTTTGAATTCTCACCTACCCATATCCCCCCGTAAATACATTCCCCCAGATGCTCACAAAAGTGTCCGTAAATTTCTGGTCTTATGACTCCTATTTCATCTTTCAGGTTTACTAATATCTCCATTTCTTTCTCCTGTAAGGCGGGTTAAATTTCCTTATATCAAATATTGAACTTTTCTCCATTTCTATGAGGAAAAATCAAAGAAGAAAGATGCTTTAAGCTTAAAAAAAGATTAAAAGGAGTGAGAGGTAAGGGTTCGGTAACTACTTCTATTTTACCTTCTTTAATGGCTTTAATAACTGCTTCAGGATTTTTCTCAGCCTCAACAAGGGAATAAGTAGTTCCTATTTGCCGAAGAGAGTGAGCATCAGAGACTCCTACTAAAGGAAGATTGTATTCTTCAGCTTTCCTTTGGGCTTTCTTATTGAAGTTTATTTTCTTAAAATAAAAATGGGTATATTCTATGGCATCAAAGAGATTAATATATTCTTCTAATTTTGAATTAAGAGAATGAAAAGTAGGGAAATAGGGATGAGGAGCTATTATCAGGCTTTTTTCACCCTTATATTTTTTAAGCTCAGAGATGGTTTTAACTTCTCCATCCTTATATTCCTCAATATTTAGAAGCACTATATGTTTGTTCTCTACGGTTAATTCTATCCCCGGAATTAAAAGAATATTTCTTTCAGCGGCATATTCTTTTAAATATTTATTATAAGTGGGCTTGTTATGATTGGTGATAGCTATTATATCAAACTTTTTCAGGGAGGCATAATCAATAAGCTCACAAGCTCTATATTCCACTTTATCCTGGGGATCCTCAGCTGTATGGATATGGAAGTCAGCCTTTAACTTTATCTTTAACCTCCTTTTTACATCATAGTTAAATATCTTTCTCCAGTATCAGGAAGGATAGTAACAATAGTATTTTTTCCCTTAAATTTTTTAGCTATTTTTAAAGCAGCGAAAACATTTGCCCCTGAAGAAATTCCTACTAAAAGACCTTCCTCTTTGGCTAATCTTCTGCTCATATTCATTGCTTCCCGGGTGCTTACGCTAATAATTTCACTGAGTATATCCATTTTCATCAAGGGGGGAATAAACCCTTCACCAATTCCCTGGATATTATGGGGTCCAGGTGTCCTCCCGCTCATCACTGCCGACTCACTTGGTTCCACTGCAATAATTTTTGTATGAGGATTTACTTCTCTCAAAGTAGCCGCTACCCCCATTAATGTTCCTCCCGTGCCTACACCGGCTACAAAGATATCGATCTTTTTCTTCATTTTTTTAAGAATTTCTCTTCCGGTAATCTCTTTATGAGCCCTGATATTATCTATATTTTTAAATTGGAGAGGCAACCAAACTCCCCGTTCTTTTTTAGCCAGTTCTTCAAATTTTTTAATAGCACCATTCATATTTTCCTCAGCGGGTGTTAAAACCACCTCTGCTCCCAGTATCTGCATAATTTTTCTTCTCTCTATACTCATATTTTCAGGCATTACTGCAATAAATTTGTACCCCTTTACCGCTGAAATCATTGCAAAAGAGATACCGGTATTACCGGTGGTAACCTCCATTATTTTGCTGCCGGGTTTAAGTATCCCTTTTTTCTCTGCTGATTTTATCATATAAAGGGTCATTACATCCTTTATACTTCCACTGGGATTCAAGTTTTCCAGTTTTACAAAAATTTCTGAATCGGTATTATTTATCCTGTTTAATTTTATAAGGGGAGTATTCCCGATAGTCTCCAAAATATCATTTTTCATATATATTTCCTTATTTTACCCCAGAATATTTAAGAGAGAATATTTTTTCATAATTATAAGTATTTTATTTCTTTCCGTCAACTTTCCCATTAAGTATTATCGGGATAATGCCAAGAGAGGAAAACGGACTATCTTACCTAAAAAATATAATTAGTAACCGAAAATTAAAAGCTGATCTTCTTGACCAAATTCAGAGTTATCCTAAAATACTATCTAAAATTTATTGGGAGAAATATGTTTTTTAATCGAAGAATCCCTTTATTTATCAGAGAATCTTATTATTACGATTCAGCAACCGCGGTAATCTGGGGAATATTCTGGGGGACTTCCGTTGCCTTTTTCCCGGTAATAGCCAGAAAGATGGGAGCAAGTAATTTTCAGATGGCTCTCTTAAGTATGGCCCCATTTATTGGTTCTCTATTTACTCTTTATTGGTCCCGCCTCTCCAGCAATACTAATGAGATGCACTTTTTTCTTTTCATTAAGTTTTTAGCACGAATAGTCCTTCTTTTAATGTGTCTGGCTGTTAATCCCTTTATATTTATATTTGTTGTCTTCCTTAATTCTCTCTTTGAACAAGCAGGAAGTCCTGCTTATGTAGGAATAATAAAGCAAATTTATCCCGAGGAGTATCGGGGTAGAGCTATGGGCTATGTAAGAGTTGAGCAAGCTATTTCAGCTATATTTGCCTGCTGGATAGGAGGAATTTTGCTTGATCATTATAACTACCAATATATATTTCCTTTATCTGCTCTTTTGGGAATTTTTTCTCTTAATTACTTTAGAAAGATAAAAATAAAGAATTACAAAACTTTAAAGAGGAATTCTCAGAAGAGAAATATTTTCCCCGGGGAGATCTTAGAAGTTTTTCAAAAAGATAAAAGGTTTCTTTTTTACTCTGTAGCTTTTTTCTGTTGGGGATTCGGTAATCTTTTAGCTCTACCTCTTTACCCTATATTCTTAGTAGATAATCTTAAGCTTTCTAATACCCTTATCGGAAAGTTAAGCAGTTTATCTTCTTTTATGTGGATAATTTCCTATTTTTTCTGGGGGAGATTAATAGATAAAAAGGGACCGATAAACTCACTTCTTCTTTGCATTCTTATCTCAAGTTTTATTCCTCTCTTTTATGCAAGAGCTTATAATATTTGGCCAATTATTCTTGCCAGTATCTTTTCAGGGTTTAATGTAGGAGGAGGGGAACTCAGTCGAATTAGCTTTATTACCAGAATAAGCACTCAGAAAGAGGTTCAAAAATACTGGGGGATAGATTATACCTTAATGGGGGTAAGGGGAATCATCGCTCCTTTAGTGGGAATAAACTTAATGAAATTTCTGGGAATAAAGATAGCTTTTATAAGCTCTTTTGGAGTAATTCTTCTGGGCTTCATCCTTATGGTAATGTTTAATCTTTATTATCATTCCCGGAGAAAGAGTTCATAATAGTTAATCCGGACTATTTTAGGGAAAGAGAAGGTCCACTCACCATGTGTAATGGAGCCCTAAAAAATACAAGATTCCTTACTCTTCATTGTAAGTGAAAGTAACAAAGCAATCTTTGTCAGAAGGAGGTGAACTATAATGCCAACGATTGTGGTAGATGGACCACCAATAGATATTAATCGTAAGAGAGAACTGGTGAAAAGACTTAGTAGTGACGCAGTTAAAGTATATGGAGTTAAGCACATTACTGTGCTCATCCGGGAAAATCCCCCGGAGAATGTTGGAGTGGACGGTCAATTATTAGTAGATCGCAAAATGGCTATCTGAATATTTAACAGTTTCCTCTGTTTAGTTAATGCTCTCGATCCAAAATTTCAAAAGGAACTTAAGCAATCAACCTAAAGTTGGTTGACAAAAATTTAGAGCAAATTATATTAAATAAAAATGGTAAGTGTGATAGTAAAAGATGAGAGGAGGTGAGAAGAGATGTTAAAACAGATCAAATTGCTCCTAATCCTAAGTCTTACAGGAATTTTCTTCCTTCCCCTATTTACTTTTCCTCTTTTTGCTGCTCCTCAGGTAATTAAGATAGGGATAATGCAGATTGTAGACCATCCTGCTCTTAATGCGGTAAGAGATGGATTTATTGATGCTATGGCCGATCAAGGATATATCCAGGGGAAAAATATTGTTTACGATGTGGAGAATGCTCAGGGAGATATGGCTACAGCTAATACTATTGCCCGAAAATTCGTTTCTGAAAAGGTAGATATGATTCTCTCCATCGCTACTCCTACTTCTCAAGCAGCGGTGAATGCTACAAACACCATTCCGGTAGTCTTCGCTGCCGTAACTGACCCTTTGAGTGCAGGATTAGTCAAAGATTTAAAGAAACCCGGGAATAATGTTACCGGAATCTCTGACTTAACTCCTGTAGAGAGGCAAATCCAGCTCATTAAGGAGCTACTACCGGCGGCGAAAACAGTGGGAACACTTTACAACTCTTCAGAAGTTAATTCCATTACTACTAATAATTTAGCCAAAGAGGCCTGCCAGAAGTTAGGAATGAAACTTTTGGAAGCCACCGTCTCCAGCAGTGCTGATGTCTTCCTGGCGGCTCAATCTCTGGTAGGGAAAGTAGACGCTATCTATGTCTCTACAGATAACACTGTAGTTTCAGCATTAGATGCGGTAGTTCAAGTAACAAATGAAAATAAAATACCCTTAATCCTGGCTGATCCTACTACTATTGGGAAAGGAGCCCTGGTAGCTTTAGGTTTTAATTATTATGAACATGGCCGACAGGCCGCAGATATCGCCATAAGAGTTCTTAAAGGAACGAAACCTAAAGATATTCCTGTGGAGTTTGCTAAAAATTTAGAATTAAAGCTAAATATGGATACGGTGATCAGGATAGGAATTTCTGCCCCGGAAATTCTCAATGGATGTATGAATTTCTATAAGAAACTAAAAGAAGAAGGGATTCAGCTTACTATGGAAACAGTGGTAAGGGGGTAAATAATTAAAATTAAGTTAAATTGAGCAAAAAGGGGAGCGGATAAAAGAGCTCCCCTTTTTAAGTTGAGAAAAGAATGGGAGATTTTATTTTACATGTGTTGGAGGAAGGATTTCTTTTTGCCATCCTCTCCTTGGGGGTTTACATAAGTTTTAGAGCTTTAAATTTTCCTGATCTCAGCGTAGATGGAACCTATCCCTTAGGAGCAGCGGTGGTAGCTATTATGATTCTCAAGGGAATAAATCCTTTTATCGCTATGATAATAGCTACCCTGGCCGGAGGATTAGCAGGATTATTTACCGGTTTTTTACATACGCGTTTAAAAATTGCTCCTCTTCTTTCGGGAATTCTTACTATGATTTGTTTATATTCTATAAATTTAAGAATTATGGGAAGACCAAATATTTCTCTTTCACCTTATTTAGGATATAGAACTTTTATTACCATCATAAAAGAGGAGGCTAACTCTTTGGTCACGAGCAAATATCTTATTCCTTTAATTTTTCTGGGAATTGTAATTGCTTTAAAATTTCTCTTAGACATATTTTTGCATACAGAGATTGGCTTAGCTATTAGGGCTACCGGTGATAATGAAGAGATGATTAGAGCCGAAGGAGTCAATACAGATACTACTAAGCTTATAGGACTTGCTCTTTCCAATAGCTTAGTTGCCTTATCGGGAGCTTTGTTTGCTCAATATCAAGGATTTTCTGATATAGGAATGGGTATAGGAATGATTATTGCTGGTCTTGCCTCTGTAATTACTGGAGAAGCTCTATTTCGAGGAAGAACAATCAGTATAATAACTCTGGAAGTAATTATAGGGGCTATTGTTTACCGTTTAGCTATAGCTGTAGCCCTTAAATGGGGATATAACTTTGGATTCAAACCCACAGATTTAAAACTGCTTACAGGGCTGTTAGTAATCATTATTCTTGCATTCCCCGTAATTCGAAAAAGAATGAAATTAAAATTTCTTAAAGATATTAAAATTTGAGGAAAATAAAAATGTTAAAGATTACTCATCTTACCAAGATATTTTTTAAAGGAAGCGTTAATGAGAATATAGTTCTGAGAAATATAAATTTGTTTATTTCCCCGGGGGATTTTGTAACCATCATTGGGAGTAATGGAGCAGGGAAGACTACTCTCTTAAATATAATTAGTGGGGTCTTCTTCCCGGATCAGGGAAAGATTGAAATAGATGGAAAAGATGTAACCAATTTACCGGAATATAAAAGAGCTCCTTTTATCGGACGGGTCTTTCAGAATCCTCTTCAGGGAACAGCCTCTTCTCTTACAGTAGAAGAAAATTTAGCCATAGCCGAATTGAGAGGGAAAAGGAAGAGATTGCGTCTGGCGGTAACCCGGAGGAAGAGAAAGGAATTTGAGGAAAGATTAAGTTTATTAGGACTGGGGCTGGAAAAGAGGCTTCAGGAGAGGGTAGGACTGCTCTCGGGGGGACAGAGACAGGCTTTAACTATTTTGATGGCCACCCTAGCTAAACCTAAACTGCTTTTGTTGGATGAGCACACAGCTAATTTAGACCCAAAAACAGCTCAAAAGATTATTTTTTTAACAAAGAGAGTAATCAGTGAAGTCCATTTAACTACCCTTATGGTTACTCATAATATGGAAGAAGCTTTGAAATTTGGCAATCGCACTATTATGATGAATGAAGGAAAGATATTATTTGATGTTTCTGGAGAAGAGAGGAAGAAGATGAGTGTTAAGGATCTTTTAGATAAATTTAGTAAATTGAAAAAAGAGAAATTATCAGAGGATAAGATGTTACTAACAAGATAAGTTAAAAGAGTAGTCATAATCTTTAAGTTGCATAAGAGAGTCTTCAAAGAGATGGAGAGTGGAATCCTGCATTTACTAAATTAAAAGAGAAAGGAGGGAAAGGTGAAAGTAAATTGGGGATTATTAGGAATTACCTTAGGTTTAATTTTACTGGCAGGTTCTATATTTTTTGCCACTCTGAAGATATCGGCAAAAATAGATTCTACTACCCGACTGACAGAGGAGAAACTGCTCACTTTTCAGACAGAGATTAAAAGAGATGTTATTGCTTTACTCTATGGGTATAGACAAGCCTGTTACCAGAAAAGACCTCTTACTCTTGATGATCTGGAAGAAGGAAAAAAATTTGCTTCTGAGTTTTAAAGTAATTTAAATGCCCCCTATTTTACCATTGTTTCGCCAAATATCTTTCTCTGGATTTCTCTTTCAATCCTCAAAGCGGCCATTACCTTTTTCGTGGTCACTTATTATATCCTCTATTTCTCCAGAAGGAATACTAGAGCCAAAAATACTCTCTTTCCGGCTATATCGATCTTGCGGATTCGCGTATCTATCAATAATCATTCCTTCATCCTTTAAGAGTTATATTTCTCTATCTCTTTTAAAAATAGATGATGGGTAAATTCGTCTATATTACAACAATTTACGACTTTAAGCGAACTTTGTTTATTTTCTTTAAAGAACTCAATAATAGTCTTTATTATTATCTTAACGCATCTTTCCTTGGGGAATCCGAAAATTCCTGAACTTATAGCCGGAAGAGAGATACTTGTCAGTCTCAACTCTTGAGCTTTTTTTAAGGAATTATAAACTGCTGACCTCAGTTTCTTATCTTCTTCTCCTTCACCCCATCTTGGACCCACAGCATGAATAACATATTTTGCTTTTAAAGAGCCAGCGCTGGTCACAGCAACATTACCTACAGGAGTGTATCCTATTCTATCGCTCTCTTCTTGAATTATTTTACCTCCTTTGCGAACGATAGCCCCGGCAACTCCTCCACCGTGTTTTAAATGAGAATTTGCAGCGTTAACGATAGCATCAACCTTTTCTTCAGTTAAATCTCCTTTTTTAATCTTCAGGATTCTCCCACCTTCTAATAAAAGTTCTTCTTTTTTCATAAATGTTACCTTCCTGATCTTGTAAACTTTTTATCTCTTATAAATTTTTTCCAGTTCTTCGGCTATTCTCTTACAACACTCCACATAATGTTTTATCTCCGATTCCGCTAATAGCCTCATTCCTTCAGATTTCTTTATTTTCTCAAGGATTATTCTATTTCGTTTTACAAATTTCTTGTAATCATTCTCCCACCTCTTAGCAGAGGATTCGATTTCTTTTACCATTTTATCAAATTCTTTTTCTTCCATTTTTTCTCTCTTTCACCAAATAGTATTTTAGGTATATATTCTTATTTATCCTCTTTCCGATTGGATAGGAATACTTATACAGGTATTTAAGGGAGAAATCTTACCATATTCTCCTCCATTAAGTAAAGAGAGATACTCTTTTTTTATTTCTTCAAATTGAGAAATATATTCAGGATTAATAGAGGAGATAGAAGGCATCTTCATTTTGAGGAAGTTTATCCGCTTACCATTTTTGCTGATAGCAAAATATAAATGAGGGCCGGTAGATAAACCACTGGAACCTACATAACCAATTATTTGCCCTTGCCGGACGTGAACTCCTTTCTTAATCCCTTTTGCATATCGGGAAAGATGAGCATAAACACTTTCGTATCCCTTAAGATGTTTAATTTTTATGTATCTACCGCAATCATTAGCATAGCTCACCATGGTTACTACTCCCTCTGCTATGGCTACTACCGGTGTTCCTATAGGGGCAGCATAGTCAATTCCCAGGTGAGGACGTCGGATACGTAAAATCGGATGCAGACGAGAGTAAGAAAAAGGGGAACTGATATATTTATATTTTAGAGGCGCCCGCAGGAATGCTTTTTTTAAAGATTTTCCTTCCGGTGTATAATAGTCCCTCTGCCCATTAGAATCCTCGAAGAGAATCGCTGTATGTTTCCCGGTAAGTTCTCCCTCGTATTGGGCAGCTAAGATTCGCCGTGGACGGGAAAAATTATTCTGTTCTTCCTCTTCCACTATCAGTTTAAAAGTATCTCCTCTCCGGGATTCAGTGTTAAAATCAATTTGCCAGGAAAAAATATTAGCAAAACCTATACTCAATTCAGGCGAGCCTTTTGCTTTTAACATCGCATTATAAAGAGAATCTTCAATTTCTCCTTCTACTCTCACTACTTTCAAAATTGGTTCTTTCTTATATACTTTTAGCTCCCCTGAGAGGGAAGGAGAGACAATATAGGTATCTATGGGGTTAGGATTGTAGATGAACTTGACGAATTCACCCCTGGAGTTATGAATCAGGCAATACTTACTTTCAAGAGGAAGAGAATTTACATTAACCATTGAGCTCAAGGCTTTCTTTAACTCATTAATTTCTTTCGGGGAAATCCCCTGGCTCCTAAGAGAGGAATAGAGAGAATCTCCTCGTTTAAGGATTCCTTCTATCACTATGTGATCCGAAGAAACCTCGTTAGACTCATTTTGATTTTTTATCCTCTTTTGGTAATTCTTTTCTGATATTATGTTTTCCTCTTCAGAAACATTTAAATTTAAGCTCATAATTAAAAAGACAAAGACTATAGTCATTATCTCTTTAACTAAGATTTTTAGGGAATTCTTTCTTTTCTTCATCTTTATGTTTAATCATAACCAATAGATATCATTTAGTCAAATTTAAAATTTTTGACAGGGAAAGAATCTAATCTATAATAACTAAAATAACCAGCTAAGTGAGGTAAGAAAATGCACTGGCCAGGAGTAATTGAGCATTATAGAGAGTATTTACCGGTAACAGAAAAAACCCCTGTAGTTACTCTCCTAGAAGGAAATACTCCTTTAATCTTTGCCCGGAATCTTTCTCAGGAGTTTGAAGGAAAAATTCAAGTTTATTTAAAATATGAGGGATTAAATCCTACGGGCTCTTTTAAAGACAGGGGAATGACTGTAGCTATCTCCTGCGCCTTAGAAAGAGGAGCTAAGGCAATAATGTGCGCTTCTACAGGCAATACTTCTGCTTCCGCAGCAGCTTATGCTGCCAAAAGTAGACTAAATTGTATTGTTCTTATTCCTGAGGGAGCTATAGCTCTGGGTAAACTCAGCCAGGCTTTACTTCACGGAGCAAAAGTTATTGCTATAAAAGGAAATTTTGATGAGGCTTTAAATTTAGTTAAAGAAATCACTTCTAAATATCCTATCGCTTTGGTAAATTCTTTAAATCCTGACAGAATTGAGGGGCAAAAAACAGCTGCTTTCGAGATATGTGATGTTCTGGGGACTTCTCCTGATTATCAAGCTCTTCCCGTGGGTAATGCTGGCAATATCACTGCTTATTGGAAGGGATACAGAGAATATAAGGAGAAGGGAAAGACAGAAAATCTTCCCCGAATATTGGGTTTTCAAGCCTGGGGAGCAGCTCCTCTGGTAGAAGGTCATCCTATTAAATATCCTGAGACTCTGGCTACAGCTATAAGAATTGGTAATCCTGCCCGGGGAGAAGAAGCTCTTAAAGCCAGTGAGGAATCAGGTGGATTAATAGAGAAAATAAGTGATGAGGAGATTATTAAGGCTTATAAGATACTGGCAAGAAAAGAAGGAATATTTGTAGAACCGGCCTCAGCTATTTCTTTAGCAGGGATAATAAAATTATATAAAAGAGGTTATTTCCTTAAATCTTCTACTTCTGTGGTAAAAGTTGTTTGTATTCTTACCGGACACGGGTTAAAAGATCCTGAGAGAGCTATAAAGGAATCATCCAGACCAAAAATCATCCCCCCCACAGAAGAAGCAGTATTAGAAGTAGCCGGATATCTTTAATTTCTCTTCTCTTCACCAATCAGCAAAAGAACCATCTTCATGATACCATCGAGGCACATCATGGGGCTTATAGGGACGTTTAGCGAGAATCTCTTCGTTTAGTTCGATTCCCAGACCAGGCTTTTTAGGCACCTCTATATATCCTTCTTTTATTATAAAAGGTTCTTTAAATAACTCTTCGCCTAAAGAAGAGTATTCCTGAATTAAGAAATTAGGAATACAGGCATCCAGTTGGAGGGAGGCAGCGGTTAAGATAGGTCCATAGGGACAATGAGGAGCTATGGCTACATAATAGCTCTCCCCCATAGCAGCAATCTTCTTACCTTCCATAATTCCTCCACAGACACTAAGATCTGGCTGGAGAATAGAAGCTGCCCCTTTTTCCAGAACTTCCCTGAATCCAAAGCGAGTAAAAAGTCTTTCTCCGGTAGCAATAGGTATATTTACTTTCCTGGCTATCCGTGCCATACATTCTATATTTTCTGGAAGGCAGGGCTCTTCAATAAAAAAAGGATGATAGGGAGCAAATTCCTCACAGGCAACCGTGGCCATAGCCGGGCTAACTCGACCGTGAAAATCGAGCATTATATCTACCTTCTCCCCTACAATCTGGCGAACTCTTCTTAACCTTCTTACCGCTTCTTTTATTTTTTCATAACTATCTACTAATTTAAGTTGATTAAAAGGAGAGAATTTAACGGCAGTAAGTCCTTTATTTAATACATTTTCTATGTTTTCTTCATCATTATAATTAATCCCTGCGTACACCCTTATCTTATTTCGACATTTTCCACCTAAAAGCCCATAAACAGGAACATTTAATGATTTGCCTAAAATATCCCACAGTGCTTGCTCTACTCCACTTATAGCGGCGTTAAGTACCGGTCCTCCTCTCCAGAAAGCTCCCCGATACATTACCTGCCAGTGATGTTCAATAAGACAAGGATCTTTTCCTACTAAATACCGAGATAGCTCTCTTATGGCTGTAGCAATTGTCTCGGCTTTATCTCCTAAGGCTTCTCCTAATCCACAGATTCCCTCATTAGTTAAAACCTTAACAAAGAGCCAACGAGGAGCTACTAACATAGTCTTAATTTCGGTGATTTTCATTCTTTCTCCTTTGCTTTCTTAATAACTTCTATAAATCTTTTAGAAAGATTAGTCAATTCCTTAAAGTTTTCCTCTTTTAAGAATTCCTTTTTAACCAGGCTACTTCCCACTCCTACAGCGAATGCTCCTGCTCTTATAAAATTAGCTACATTGTCTAAATTTACTCCCCCCACAGGAACCAGACAAATTTGCGGAAGAGGCCCTCTAAGAGCCTTAATATAAGAGGGACCACTTACTCCTGCCGGAAATACCTTAACTAAATCTGCTCCCTCTTCCCAGGCAAGGAGAATTTCTGTAGGAGTAAAAGCTCCAGGGATAATTAGTTTGCTATATCTATGGGCAAGATTGATAACCTCTTTATTTAAAGTAGGAGAAACTATGAATTCAGCACCAGCAAGAATAGCTGAACGCGCAGTTTCTGGATCCAGCACAGTTCCTGCTCCCATAAGAATTTCTTCTTTAAGTTTTCCGGATATTTCTTCTATTACTTTCAAAGCATCAGGAGTAGTCATAGCTACTTCAATTACCTTTATTCCTCCTTCTTTAAGAGCTGAAGCTACCCTTAAAAGCTGCGCTGAACTTTCTGCCCGAATAATGGCTATTATCCCGGTTTTAAATATAAGATTTAAATTCTCTCCTTTTTTACTCATTGTTTTTCTCCCTGATTTATTCCTAAAATTTTTCCTTTAATTTGAAATTTTACTCTCCTCAAGTAATTTAAAAGAGCTAATTTTACCCATTTATTGAGAGTTTCAAGATTCATCTCTTCCACTACAGGATGAATTACTACCCACTTTACACCGAGAATTTGAGCCCACTGCATCACTCTCTCACTTTTAACTCCCTGACTACCATCATGCATTACAGAAATTGAGACCCTAAGATTTTCACAAAGCTCTCTTAGTTTTGAAAAATCTTTTCCTGGATTCTCACGCTTATCGAGTTGAGCTAAATGCACCGAATAAAGTTCAAAGTGCTTCCATCCAATTTTTGCCAATTTTCTTATTGCTTCTTCAGGTTCTAACTTATGGAAGTTTCCCGTCATTACCCCAGTTTAAATAACATTTTCCCCTCCCAAGTGTTACTGTTAACTTAGTTCATATTTATTCTTCAATGAGCTCATCTAAGCTCAGAAGACCGAAACATCGGGTTTAATTTGATCTCTTTAGTATTTATTAGCCTGGTTTTTAAAGACTCCAAGATTCTATTTAAGCGGATATTCCTTGAAATCTCTGGTAATTTTAAGTTTAAACTGCTCATCTTCCTTAACCCAGAAGCATTCATAACCTTTTTTCCCAGGATGAGGAATGGGACCCTTTAAAATAGGGTCTTTTGTCTCTTTTAGAAAACTCATCAGGCGATTACAAAGCTCAGCTTTAATCTTCTTATATTCATTTTTTCCTGCCAGATTATTCTTTTCCCAGGGATCGTTCTTTAAATCATAAAGTTCTTCTTTAGGTCGAGGCTGCCCATAATACTTCTCTATCATCTTTACCCCGTAGCGCTGAGCCGGGGGTCCCCCCATAAGGATAGGATATCCTGGCTGAAAGTTATAGATGTATTTATAGCGAGTGGTGCGGATTGCCCGCATAGGGTCATAAAGCGTATGCCAGGTAAGTTCTGCATAAATTTCTTCCCGGGGAGTATATTCTTTTTCTAAAAGCAAAGGCCAAAAACTTTTACCCTGAACGTTCTCTGGGATCTGAATTCCAATAGCCTCCAAAATTGTCGGAAATATATCTACATTACTTATTAGTTGTTTTATTCTCTTTCCAGGCTTTAATCTCCCGGGATATTTCATAATAAGAGCAGTTTTGATCCCGGGATCATATAAAGTCATCTTAGCTCTGGGAAATTCTGGGCCATGGTCGGTAGTAAAAAACACCAAGGTATTCTCTTCAAGTCCACTCTTTCTTATAGCTTCTAAAATATGCCCTGTGGCTAAATCTGCTCTTTTTATATTTTCATAGAAAGTAGCTATATCTTTTTGGACAATTTCAAGATTGGGCAAAAATCCAGGGATAGTTATTTTATTTAGGATCTCTGGATCATATTTTGTGCCGTAGTTTCGGTGAACTTCTCCATATCCTATGGAGACAAAGAATGGTTGCTTACGAGGAGCCTCTTCTTTAAAAAAGCGAGAGGCCATCTTCGCAATCTTATCGCAAGGCCAGGGCCAACTACGCCAGCTACTGGAATAGGAGTGCTGGTAACCCATTTGGGCTAACTTATCCTCATCTTCATAATTATATTCATGTTGATGACCAAAAAGATAGGTATTATATCCAATCTCAGTAAGAAGATGGGGTAAGTCTTTTTCTTCCTTATTGTATTCCCATCCTCTATGGGTTAGTCCCATTATACCGTTAGAGTGAGGATAACGACCAGTCATAATACTTGAGCGACTGGGAGAGCATTGAGGAGCTGTGCAAAAATGATTTTCAAAAACTACTCCTTCCTCAGCCATTTTTTGAAGAGAAGGAGAAGGGATAGGATCCTTTTTATAGCAGGAGAGCCAATCTCCCAAATCATGCCAGATAATCTCAACGATATTTAGCTTTACCATCTTTTTCCTCCTTTTTTAATAAAATGTAGCTACTTTCATAATTCTTGGGGTCATATTATCATAGAGATCTTGTGTGACAATATCTTCATTTCAACTATTCCGCAAACTCTTTGTTGGAGCAAGAGTGAACTTGGATATTTATTCTTTCTATATTCAAGTTTTGAAACTTTTGAACAATTATAGGATAAATATCCAGCAACTACATCCATAATACTTCTGTAGAAAAGCATGAATCCTTGGACTATTTGGAACTATATCAGGTTCCTTATGTTGAATAGTAGCTAACAGTCTCTTCGAAGTCATCATATATCATCCTCTCCAAATCAAAATGGTGTTAAATTAAAAGCTAAGTTAAGCATTGGAAAAAATTATTTTAAAATGTATATTTCATAGCCTTGCAGCTATGGGACTACACCCTGGAAAATCTCTCTCTTTCTTAGCTAATTCTATTAGATAATCCGGGAAACTTCCTCCAGCATCAACTATAGCTTTTGTAAATAAATAGTCAACTATATCTTTATTCTCTTTAGCAACATTTTTCTTTAGGAGAGGGTCTTTAATTAAATCATAAAGAAAAGGACCCCTACCATCAATCTTACAATTTAACCACCACTCATCATC
>JAGGVN010000027.1 GCA_021158005.1 Candidatus Aerophobota bacterium
GATTTGGGAAAGAAAACGTGTTTAGATTACCAAGAGTGATTTCGTTTGAGGAAAATGGGTGGCTGTGGTATATAAACTGGTAGCTTTATTTTACTTTACTTAAATGAGGGTATGTCAACAGGTAATCCAACTCTCATGAAGAATCTTGCAAAAGCTTGGGATAAATGTTCTCTATACGGGGGTAATAAACGTAATCTTCTTCCTCCTTTTCTAGCCAACTCAAGAATAAAATCAAAAGCAACACTGTATACAGAGCGGAAATCGACTACCATATAGTCTGTCCTAAATTCATTTAATTCGCATCTGTTTAATAGATGATACCCGGGGACATTGCCTTGTCTCAACGCTTCCTTACCTTTTTTGCTTTTGAAATAATCGCTTCTATATTCAAATTCACTTAAAGGCCAAACAGGACAGACAAGCACTAAATCTATTTTTCTTTGCACAAGATCGCATGATTGACTCATAACAACAACATTATAATTGATAACACGCACTTCTACTTTATTAGATATTTTTGCATCAGATATTTTTTGAGGCGGAATTATAATAGGACATTCTTTAATGAAATCCCCTTGCAACAGGTCTTCATTGCTATCTACAATCTCATACCAAGGATACCTTCCCTCCATTCTAAAGTCCCTCTGGTTCTACAATTCGGGGAATAGCTTTTTCCACGCTTTTTATTTTTACCTCAATAATGTATTGTTTTACTGGTGGCATCCGAACAATTATGTCATGTTCTAAAGTTTCTTCGGGTAGAATCTCTTCATAAAATTCTTCAACTGAAGAAGTTATAGTTACCGGCTCAAAACGTGGATACACTGAAGATAAATCAATTTCAAATGATGCTAGTAAACTTTGATAAAAAAGCTTTGTAAGTAATTTTTGTTTTATTAAACTAAATAACGGCCAATTCAACATTTCTCTTATAGCTATCTCTTCTTTCATTGAACTTCCTGTGAACGCATTTGGATAGTCTTTGGTTGTTACTTCCTTAGATGTTATTTCATCCACCATTATTCAAACCTCCTTAAAAGTTCTCCTTCTATCAGTTTAAAAAACCAGTTATCCGTTAAATCATGCGCCTCTTTTATCCAATCAGCAATTTTATTTTGAGTTTCAGGAACATCTTCCGAAACAGATTCAACCATTGTTTCCCATATTAAAGCATCAGATTCCTTCGTTTTGCCCCGGACAAATCTTAAATGAACTGCTCCTTTGGGTTTTGCAGAGACAAAAGAAAACTTCAAATCGAGACCTAAAGGTATCTTTTTTACCCTTGTACCTTCAAATAAGTTCTGGTATAAGTTTATCTTTGTTTTCATTTTTTCTTTTAAAAAAGTGAATATGTTGTCTCTCTCAAAATCAAAAGCGATAGCATCAATATAACGTAACAACAATCTATTAACTTTCAAACTGTTTTTTGATTCAGGATATATTTCAAAAAGGGTATTAACAGCTTGGATGATTCTTCTTTCAAAATCTTCCCATACATATCCTTGTGTATCGTTAACAGTAATAATCCCGGGTCCTATTTGAATTAAGGGCCATTTATTTTTATCTTTTCTAAATCGATGCTGTACTATATAGCCTGCAATCTCATCGGGCATAGTAGCTGCAGGTAGTTGCTCATGGAAGGGATATTCATTATGAAGTTTGTCATATAATCTACCGATAAGCAATTTGTAGTGAGGATCTATTTTGATGCCTCGCGCAGGCTCTTGGAGATTCCACCTTAATTCAAATATTGCCTCTACAAGCGGTTTATTTTTTAGGATCTTTCTCATTTTTCTTCTCTATAATGATTGCTCATATAGGAACTTTCCTCGTATTCCTATATGATAACGAACGTCTTTTGTTTAAATGAAGAATAACGGCTATAATCTTCGCCCTTAGCAATATTAGTAAAAAGATCTATTTAACCTACTCTTGATGATTACTATAGTAAGGGTCAACTAAAGAATCATGGAATCCATTAAAAACTTAAAATCTTCTTTTTTCTCAGGAGTATTAATAACGTCTGATTTTCACTAACTACTTCCCTCTCTACTACTTAAACAGATTAACTGCACTCATTATAGTCTCTCGAATCTTATCACCATTTACTTAAAACTTCCCATTAATATTCCCTGAGGATAAATTTAGATAAAGTTCAGTGATTGTCAAGCAGTCATGATCCAAGTAAGTCTGGAACTGGTAGTGGTTCTTCTTATTTGTACCAATGGTATTGTTAAGTTAAGCGAAGTTTTCTCTCAAGGATTTTTCTTTCTCTCTGGCAATATTCACAATTTTTACCGGGCAAAGGGGGATTTTCTGACCACAGGATTTTTATTGCCTTTTTGAAAATTTCTTCCACCCAGGAGGTATCAATTTCCACCTCTTTCAGTTCCGGTAAAAATGTGAGTTTGTTGCTAAAACCACCATCCCTATTCACTTTGTAAAAGGCAAAATAAGCTTTGTTATTTATTTTATAGCCATTCTTTTCTAAAAGATAACCGTAGATATCCATCTGTTGTTGATAGTCTTTATAAATTTGGACTTGAGAAGATCCAGTAGCTTTAAAGTCTATGGGAGATAAAGTTTTATCTGGGAACATCACCACCTCATCTATTTTCCCATAGAGCAGAGCATTCAGTGCAGGAAAGTAATATTTTATGCCCCTGTCCCTCCATTCTTTAATTTTGTGTAGATTTGGAAATGGTATTGCTTTTACTTTACTCTGCTTAAAGATGCTGTGGGCTTTTCTTTCCCTTCGAGCCTCGTCAAATTCTGCTTTCAGAAAAATATCAACTGCTGCATTTAGAGTGTAAGGATAAGGTGGTGGTCTTCTAATTCCATGTTTTTTAGCTAACCAGAAACAGCGAGGACATTCCAGATAAAGCTGAAGGGCAAACCGGGATATTTTCTGAAAATTCTGGCTCATTCTTTCTTCCTGCTTTTAGTTTATTTTTTCATTATGATCTGTCAACAAGACTTCGACAAAACATGTCAAAGTAAGGGTTTTATTAACAACTTAGATTCGTGACAAGTCTGCATGAAAAAGCTAAACTAAAAATAGATAATCTCGTTGCTCCTGACTTAGGAGCCAACGGGAAGTAAGCAGTGCAAGAGCGATAAATAACGACAAGCTGTAGTTCCCCATTATGCACCAGGAGGTGAGAGACTATGAGTGACTGGTCGAAACTGTATCCAGTATACCGAAGAGAATGTAGAGCGGAATGCTCCTACGAGTGGAGGAGTATACAGGTTGAGTTGCGACGAGGGCAATCCTAAGTATCGTATCTTTTACGTGGGACAGAGTGATAACTTAGATAGAAGACTCAAGGAGCATCTAAGTCCTTCGGAGCCGGATGAGTGTATTAAGAAGCACCTGGGGAAGTACACATACATGCTATTTTAGATTCATTGAAATAGCCTCTGAGGTTGAGAGAGATAGCGTTGAGGACGAACAGATTAGAAAGTATAGCCCTGAATGTAATGATTAGAGTCTAATAAAAAAGGGTCAAAGCTTGTTAGGAGGAAAACCTCCTATAAAATTTATCTATTTGAATGTGAAATAATTAACTATGCCCTATCAATACAAAAGAGAACCGTTATCAGATGATGAGGTAAACAGGCTAACTAATACCTGTGACAGTTTATAGAAAGAGATTATCTAAAAGGCATGCTAAGAACTGATTTTTTAATCACTCACCAGTTAGTAAGGTTGGCTCTTACAATCTTACCTACGCAGAAGAAGTTGGAAGCCTTATTGTTTTGAACAATTATTTTGCAGGAAGGTAGTGCCTTTTACTTTGTGTTAGGTGACCCCCTTTTTATTCGATATTTATAGGGGGAACACAAGTACATTGAGTATCTGTCATCAAAGACTACCGCAATTGCCTTTCGGATATTGATCATTGATTTTCGTACGCCTAAGTTGCTACTCCCACCAGACGGGGGCTCCTCGAATGAGGGCTCGCCTCTGTCGAGTCTCCACGACCATACCATCTGGAATGGAATAGACGCGGCGGATAGGATTCTTTGTATCAACGCTTCCGAGATAGGTACCATCCTTCCGGTACCAGCGCAAGCGTTTCTTCTCAAGTAGACCAAAACCAGTCTGTGCAACAACCAAATCGCCACTATAGAATGTGTCAACGAGAGTATGTAGTTTATTGTCCTGAATAACGTACAATCTGGTACCTGTTAAGAGATAAAGATAATCTCCGGTATCCACAATCTTCGTAGGTATATTGCCAATATCATATGCGTGAAGACCTTTTCCGTTCTTATCGACATGTACTATGCGACCCGAATAACTAGCTAGGTAGACCGAGTCAGAGCCTGCAGCAAACGCGGCAGCATAAATCCAGTCAGATGCAAGAAGCTCACCTGCTATGAAATTGACCACAATTTTTGTGCCGTCCATTTCGATCTTTGTTTGTTTCAATACATTACGATACTGTGCTTTTTCTGCATAACGTTGGAAAGCATTCGCGTCGATGCCGGTTAGCATTTCTGCTGCTGCATTGATCTCCTTCATCCTCTGTTCAGCCTCAGGATTATTTGGATGAAGGTCTGGGTGCCATTGTTTTGCGAGAGCTCGATACCGTTGTTTAATTTCTTCAGGAGTGATTGGAAGTGATAAACCCATTAGGGTGAGCGCGTGTTGTATGTCGGTGCTTGTGCCATACTTGTCACTTGGGGTTGCAATGCGCTCCCAACCTTCTTTTATGGGGAGCTTAATGTGCCAAAGACCTTGGCCACTAGAATCCACACAGCAGGCCTCATCAACCGCAGTGAATAGATATCGAGTGGCATCTTCTGATAGAGCAACACAGCGTATATGATTCTTAAGCTGGTCGTTCTGAATAACAAATCGCTTCTGCAATGCCTTGATTTCGGGTGCATCGGCAAGCTGTGTTTCAAATAGAAGCTCTAAATTGTCATCATAGGCGTGGAGGACACACTCTCTTGACATGGCGATCAATCCATGTCCACAGGGGTGTACACTAAGACGATAGACATTGTGTGACAAGGCTCTTTTCACTGCTACGTTGCCCGATCGGTCGTACCGAAGAGCTGCTGATTCTATCTCACCCATATCTTCAGCATTTCCAAGATCATCTATCGCAAGAAGGCCAGCCTGAGTGGGGTACATTAAACGAAAAGCTGTATCGGGCCGTTCTTTAAATGGAATCTTCTCAACCGACACGACCTGCCAGTCTGTATCGTGAATCACAAAGAAGTCTTCTGGATAGTCAACTTTATCAACCAGAAAGTTAACTTGCGATTCTGTCCAATTTGAAGGTGAATGTGGTAGGGGTACGTATGGAATAGAGGAAAGATCTACCTCAAAGCATTTCATTGGCTGACGGTCTTTCCGATGGCACTGAACAATTCTTTTTGGCGGCTTTGGTGGAATATCTTTAGAGCCAGTCAGCATAAGTCGATGAGTACATCCAGTCTTTATCCGTACGATTTTTCCGGCCCTCTCTATATAAGCGATGAGATTGGCTACGTGGCGTGCGTCTTCTTCTCTGATAAGATTCTTAATGTCAGTCTGCAAGCAATTAGGGTGTGTACGGACTGCTTCTATGATTGCCTGAAATAGATGGCGGTCATGTTGATGTTCTTCAACTATCTTCGTCCAGGCTCTGAGTTCCGGCATACTAGAAACGATATTATGCATATCTACAAGCCCTTCATCGTCTCCAATAAATGCAAGGACTCTGCCGCCTTTTTCAATCGCTGGGATTGAACGAATATCGAAGGAACCGTATTCTCGACAGTGTTCTCTTACCCAGCCGGGGATCTGTTTAAGATTATCGCGAACGAGCTCCGCAGCACGTTCATAGTTACGTGTCCGAATGGCTTCTTGCATTTTACCCATAGTGGCGAAGTAATTGGCTGAAGCCTGCGAGGGCAAGCCAAGTATCAGTTCCTCATGGCGGTTATTCTCTGGTGTTTTACGCCCAAAAAGTCGCCTGAATAGACCCATTATTCAGCCTCCTTTCCCATGTTAAAGCGACCACAAACTGTAACCTTTGCTATGGGGTTCATCTGCCGAGTCTACTGAGCTGTAAGACCAGTAAATCGCAGATGTTTCTATGCTTATACTCTCTGTGGATTATACTAAACATGCTTTTGAAATGCAAGTTCTTGCTACGGATCTCACTGGTTGTCGCCTTCGTGGATGTAGAGGGTGTAGGCTAAATTTTA
>JAGGVN010000057.1 GCA_021158005.1 Candidatus Aerophobota bacterium
AAGTGAAAATCACTATTAATGAAAGGGTATACTTTTTGTCCAGTATAGAGTGCCCGGCGAGCTGGCAAAGTAGGAAGAGATTCTGGAAAAGCGTTCGTCATCATTAAAGAATCCTTTGCCAGAGCATTAAGATGGGGGGTCTTAACCTTTCCCCAAAAAGGGGAACCATATATACCTACACAATCTTTCCGAAGAGTATCAAATACAATTAAAATAATATTCATTTCTTCCTCCTTTGCTAAATTTAGTCAATCATCCTTGGTGGTAAAAAGGCCAGCCTAAAAGCCATCCACCCCTCTATTCACAGAAGTTTACCTTCACTAATTCTTACTTACTCTTGATTGCTTTCTCAGGCATTATTAAACAAAAAATTAACTCCCACTCTACCCAGCCGTCAGCCTCACAGTCAAATGTCAATTTGACCAAATTTTCAGTCTTGCTGACTGAATAAATTCGAGAGTTCACCCCTACGGATATTAACTGATAATTATTGGGAACAAAAATATATAAAGAACTTGAACGCTTAGCTATTCCTTTAAGTTTTCCTGAAAGTCTCCTTGTAGTATTATTCCATTGGACATCTTCTAAATCAACACCTCCACAGGTAATATGAGTATCAGTTCCAATAACTTGAGGATGGAGTTCTTCTTTGTGGATAGCCAGTACTCGACAAGAAGTAGGAATTAATGAAAGGAGTATTTTTTCAGTAAACTTTCCTAAAAATCGCTCACTCCAAAAATCATAAATCAGAAAATTTTGCTTAGGGTCTAACCCTAAGTCTTCAAAAGAAACCTCTATATTATCCCTGGCATAGCCCCAGTTGAAAACACCAAGCACATCCCAGGAGGAAAAGCTCTTTTTCACACTAAGATGCCATATCTTAGGATACTCATATTCAAAAAGGTCCAGTGGTCTTGCTGACTTACCATATGAGGGTAAAACCTTCGTAGCAATTTCTACTCTCTCCGGAGTGAGTTTAGTAAGGTCATCGCTCAGAAGAATTATCCCTCCAGATAGGGCAATAAGTGAAGCCCAGGCTTTAGCCTGGTCTAAGTTAAGTTCGGGAGACCTTATTACCAGACAATCAGGATCATTCTTAAAAACTCTGTTATGGAGATAATAATTAATAGCAGCAGCGCGAACACAAGGTTTTATTCCCATTCCCCAATACGCTGCTCCTTCCCAACAGGCATATACATCATAGCCTAATCTTGATCCCTCTACTATACCTATACCGGTAGAGATAGGTCCGGTACTATTCAAGAACTTATCTTTTCCTATTGATTCCTTTATAATCTTTAAAGCTAAATAGAGTGCTCTTCCCTTGGTGATCTTAGTATTAAAGTTATTACCAGCAATACCGTAGGTTAGAAAATCAATCTTAAAATAATCATATCCCCACTCTTTACTAAGGGTGGTAAAAAGTTGACGTAACCAGTCCTGAACTTGAGGAAGGGTACAATCTAATCCGAAACTTCCTTTAGTTACTTCTTGGGGCTCTCCTGAGCTATTCTTTACCAACCAATCAGGATGCTCCTGAAAAAGAGAAGATGACTTATTGACCCTAAGGGGAGCTACCCAGATGCCAGCTTTTAGTCCTTGAGAATGGATCCGGTCGGCTAACCATTTCATTCCTCGAGGAAACTTTTTAGGGTGGGGAACCCAATCTCCGTTACATATCTGCCAGCCATCATCTATTTGAAAATAGATAACACCATAAGGGAGGAGATTTTGGGCAACATAGTCAAGATTCTTCAAGATAATTTCCTCATTAATATTACTACCCAACTCATACCAAGAACACCAACCGCCAGGTATCTGTTGCGGAAACTTAACTTTATTAACGAGAGCACAATTATCGCCATACTCTTCCAGAGAATCAAGAGGATGGCTGGTAAAGTGTATCATTACTGTATCCGTATATATTTGAGAACTCGGAGAGAGTCTAAACTTGTTATTCTGATCTTCGGTAGTTCTCCGGGATTCTTCTAACCAATTGGGGGGAGAGGGAATAAGACCACTATATTGGCATCTGGCAGATAGCTCAAAACTTCCTTTTCCGGAAGAAGCTCTTTTTCTATAGTTATAGGAGAGATAGATGCGATTCAAGCTTTGACAAGAGCTCAGAAATCCTGCGAGCATACCCGCCTTTATAGTAGGATTCCAGATGCTATTCATCATCGAACATTCGGTAGACCATCCTTCCTCTATATTCTTTAAAGCACCAGGTGAAACCAAGCAATACTTCTTACTCAGGCTATAAGAACCGCTGATGAGAACCTGATAAGTATTGATTTTATCGGAGAAATATACTCCCCCTCCTTGATCAGAAGATACTCTCAATGGATAAATATCCGCTATTTTAAGTTCGCATTTTAATGTGTTTATTAATTCTGCTCTTATAGTAATAAAACTTTTGTTCTCATAAAGGGTAATCACAGTAATTAATACAGGTAAATTTACTTCACTCTTACAGATGAACTTAACCTCCATCCCCTTACCAAGATCATCACTTATCCTGTTCATATTCCAGGAACGAAAGTAATGGTCGCAGGTTCTAAAAGTGCCTTTACTGGTATCAATACTGGTAAATGCAGAATAGATTTTTATTTTCCCGTCTTCTTTGTAGAAAGACCATTTCCCTGAGGATAGATCATACTCAATTCCTACCAAACTATTGGTAAGTTTTACTACGGTTTTTCTTTCTTCAATTACTATCTTTTGCTGGTGCATATTTTATCTCCCTCGCTCATTTTTTAATTGCATTATCAGCGCAAAATGATATCTACAGCTCCTTTAAAATAATTTATAGCAAGCTCTAAATATTTATTTTTTCTCTTAAATTCCTTCCTTACAAGAGAAGAGGGAGGATTAATAGTTACTCCTGGTTCATCTTCGGTAAAAACATGAAGGTTTAATTTACGCTCATTCCTTCCTGCTGAATGTATTTTAATCTCCTCTTTGTCCTGTTTAACTATAAGATAACTATTTACTTCTATCTTTCCTTCTATAGCTTTGAATTTTCCGTTAAGGGTTATCTTAAAGGTTTGAGCTACATCCTGATTTTCATAACTATTGGTTATGAAAAAATACTTCCCTACTTTTACTACCCAAGCAGAACTTTCACTTTCATTCTGATAGTATTGATTAAGAAATTGACGGGCTTCATTAAAAGTAGAAAATTTCTCTATTCGAACTAATCCAGGAAAACTTCCTAAAATCTCTGATGATGTATATCGGGGTAATACAGGTATCCAGAAATATTTACCTTGAGTAGGGATCATTGGGGATGGATGTTGAAATTCATAAGCTACCTCGTGCAATTGACCATCAGGACGCGGTAACTTCTCACTTAAAAGAAGAGCTACTTTTACCTTTTTCTTGACCAGGGATTTAACAGGAATAACTTTCCATTCCACTATTTTAGACAAAAGTGATTGACAAATTTTTTGCCATGTTTCATTGAATTTTCCTGGTTTCTCCCAAATTGGAGGCTCGAGAGAATAGACCGTAGCTCCCGCTGATAGTCCAAGAAGAATCATCTGCCCATAGAAAGGCGAAGGACACTTATTAGTCACTCCTTCTTTAAACCCTCTTTGTTCATTAAGGTCGCGAAACCCGGCCTCATACCAAAAGAAGGATTCTGGTTCTACCCCCCAGTTAGAGACAGTATTACTAAGAAATAATCCGAATACATTTCCCTGAATAAGATAAGGTTTTAACCCACAATTCATCTTCCAGAGAGGAATTAAATATTCTTTATGTTTTTTTATAAGCTCATATAATATTTTATTGGAGCTTGCTTCTGCCCACACATCATTGCCCCATCTTCCATCTGCCCATATCACAACTTTACCATATTCTGCAACAAGTTTAATGAGCTTACTCAAATATTGCACCACTAAAGGATTTCTTGCTCCCCCTTGACAACTCTGCTCAACTATCATTGCTCCTTTAACTATAGGAAATTTTTGGAAAATATATTCTACAAAAGAAAGGGGTACTCTATTGTACCTACCTTGGTGCCATTTAGTAGTATCTTTTGGACCTGAGGCCTGAATAAGAATAGGTATTCCTTCCCTTTGGGCTACATAGCAAATATCAATAAGCTTCTCTAAAGGGCTCATTTCAACTCTTAGAACAGTATAGGGTTTAAGAATTTGAGGTAAAGATCCCCAATCAAGAGATATTTTCCCCGTAGAGAATAGAACAAAAAGAGGATGCTCAGGAGAAATCTTTAACTCTCTCGTCTTTTCGGAAGCTTCATCTCTAACTATAAATGAGCTTATCTTTGACCACTTACCCCCGCTACCTTTTTCCTCTATAGCTCTCACTCTCCAGAACCATTTTCCCTCAGAAAAATTACCTTGAGGAAGATAAGCTAAATCTTCTATATCCATTGTATCCACAATTTGCAAAGAAGTTGCTTTAGAAAAATCTCTCTCTTGGCTATATTGAAGTTCATAATTTGGCCAGCTTTCCACCTTATGCCATAAAAAATGAACAGCAAAGTTAGATACACTCATTCCCTCAACAGGGCTATATAGCTTTAACTCTTGTTCGATGTTCATTAGCATCCTCCATAATCTTATAAAAAATCTTCCCAACAAACCTTCTTTAAACAGGTCCTCACAGAATGATTTACGCTTTAAAACTGAGAACAAAAAGGGAAGTATCTCGAATTCTCTAAAGAACTAAGAGAACGCCTGTCTTCGCTTCTAATACTCTCCTCAACAGATATTTTTACCAATTCATTTTGAGGAACTCCTTAACTCGAACAATATCCCTTTGGAGAGACTACTTACCCCTTTTTAGAACGAGGCTAGTTTTGTAATCTATATCAAAACATACATACATTTTCTCCCCTCTTTTGAACCAGGTATCTATTTTCAGTTCCTCATTTTCACCTATTTTTTTTAACTTCTTCTTTTTTTCGTAAACCTCAATTTCTGCAAAATCTCCCGATAAAACAAAACTTAGAGTAAACTCTGGGCACTTGAACGGAGAATAAAATATAAGATAAATATCTTCATCTTTTTTCTCAACAATGATTTTAACAGATTTAGCAGTAGCATAATATCTGGCAATTTCACTACATTTCATCCAT
>JAGGVN010000131.1 GCA_021158005.1 Candidatus Aerophobota bacterium
AAATATTATAGAGAAACTTACATTTCAAAATTTGCTCCAAGATCTGCTTATTATATTGCGGAAAAGATTAAGTAAAATATACCATGTGAAATTAGAAAAATATTTTAGTTTTCAAAATGTATAAGATATTAATGATAAATACTGTATTTTTCAGAGGTGGGGCTGCACAGGTTGCTCGAATGTTATACAATGCCTTAAATAAAACTTCCGAGTTCACCAGCTATTTTGCTTATGGTAGAGGGACAAAAGTAACCGACAAGAGAACATTCAAATTCGCTTCGCAATTAGAAGTTTATCTTCATACTTTTCTAACTCGTACAACAGGATTACAAGGATATGGAAGTTATCTATCAACAAGGAACCTTGAGAAATTCATTCTAGAAAAGAAAATCGATCTAATTCATCTTCATAATCTTCATGGATATTATTTGAATTTAAGTTTTATAAAATTTCTTGGGAGACTAAATATTCCTATTATTTGGACCTTACACGATGGCTGGCCTATAACTGGACGATGTACTTATCTTTCTGGATGCGATCGTTGGAGAAAAGGTTGTGGAAATTGTCCAAATCTAAGTTGGTATCCAAAGACTTATTTTGATTCCTCGGCTTTTATGTGGAAAAAGAAAAAAGAATATTTTACCTTTCTTAAGTGGAACCCCATTATCGTTTGTCCCTCTCAATGGTTAGCTAACAAAGTAAAAAAATCCTATTTAAATAAATTTAGGATTAAGGTTATACCTAATGGCGTGGATGTAAAAATCTTCAAACCTAAGGATAAAATCAAAATTCGGGAAAAATTAAAAATAGATCCTTGTAAAAAGGTAATTTTATTTGTTGCTACGGATTTAAAAAATAAACGAAAGGGGGTTAAGTATTTTTTTGAGTCTTTAAATTATATAAGAACCGATAATTTGGTGGTTATCACGATAGGAGAGAAAATTAACCTTAGCCAAAAAATTGTAGTCAATCTCAAGCAACTGGGATATATACACGATAAAAATCTATTGTCCGATATTTATAATATTGCAGATGTTTTTTGTATCACTTCATTAGACGAGAACTTCCCAACTACTGTCTTAGAGTCAATGGCCTGCGGGACTCCTGTAGTAGGATTTAAGGTAGGAGGAATTCCAGAACAAGTTAAAGAAAATTGTGGGATTTTAGTAACTTCAAAAGATACAGAGGCTCTGGGAAAAGCATTAGAAACATTAATTTCTAATGATCAAATGCAAAAGGAATTTGGTGCAAATTGTCAAAAACGAGTTTTAGAAAATTACACAATTGATAAATTTTTGGACAAATATATTAAGTTATATAGGGAACTTCTAACTTATTCCAATTAAAAAATATGATACAAAAAAACTATCCTTTAATTTCTGTAATAACAGTTGTCTTCAACAGCAAAAATACCATAGAATCTGCTATTAAAAGCGTTTTGAACCAGAGTTATGAAAACATTGAATATATAATAATTGATGGTGGGTCTACCGATGGAACTGTGGATATTATAAAAAAATATAAGGATAAAATTGCTTACTGGATAAGTGAAGCTGACAACGGTATATATGATGCAATGAATAAAGGTATAAAAAGTGCTACCGGTGATATTGTTGGATTTTTGAATTCAGATGATGTTTACGCTGATAGTGAAGTAATTGAGAAAGTTGCAAAAACTATTTGGAAAAAAGAAGTTGATTCATGTTATGGAGATTTAGTATATATTGACAAAAATGGTAAAATTGTAAGATTATGGAAATCGAAAGACTTTTCTTTAGAAAAATTTAAAAGAGGATGGATGCCACCACATCCAACGTTCTTTGTAAAAAAAGAGATATATGAAAAATACGGCGGTTTTAATCTGAATTTTCCAATCGCTGCTGATTATGAGTTAATGCTTAGATTTTTGTATAAATTCAAAATCTCAACAACTTATATACCGGAGATATTAGTTAAGATGAGAGTAGGAGGCAAAAGCAATAAATCTTTAAACAACATTATTAAAGCAAATATCGAGTGTTATAAAGCTTGGAAAATTAATGGTTTGAAACCCAATCCCTTTATTTTCCTGTTAAAACCAGTATCAAAAGTATTTCAGTATCTTAGCTAAACATACATTTTTAATTTGTGAATTCTAATGTAAAATGTAGCACTACTAAAAATACAAACAAGGAGGAATAGTTCATGGAAAAGCGAATATTAGTAACAGGTGCAGGTGGTTTTATAGGATCACATCTTGCAAGAGAACTCTATAAGCAGGGAAATTTTGTAAGAGTAGTAGACATTAAGTGGGATGGTTATATTGAAGAACCGTATTACTCGGAAAAACTTACTCTTGATCTAAGGGAATACAAAAATTGTCTTGAGGCTACAAAAAATATTGATTATGTCTATAACTTAGCAGCTAATATGGGTGGAATTGGATTTATCACTACAGTTGGTGCAGACGTAATGCATGATAATGTCCTGATAAATGCAAATATGCTTCAGGCATCGGTAGAGAATAAGATAAAGCGCTTCTTTTTTTCTTCTTCTGCATGCGTTTATCCTACATATCGACAGGAAAACCCTGATGTTCCAGGTCTAAAAGAAGAAGATGCTTATCCTGCTGATCCTGATAATTTTTATGGATGGGAGAAACTCTATACGGAAAAAATGTGCGAGGCATATAAGAAAGATTACGGTCTTGATGTGAGAATAGTAAGATATCATAACATTTATGGACCTGAGGGAACTTATGAAGGAGGAAGAGAAAAGGCACCTGCTGCTCTTTGTAGAAAAATTGCCCAAGCACAGAATCCAGGAGTAATTGATATTTGGGGAGATGGGAAACAGACAAGATCTTTCTGCTATATAGATGATTGTGTCAGGGGAACCATAATGCTTATGGAAAGCGATTACGATAAGCCTCTGAATATTGGTTCGGATAGATTGGTAACTATAGATGAGCTTGCAGATATTATTATTAAAATTTCTGGTAAGAAAATTGACAAAAAACATGATACTTCTAAGCCACAAGGTGTAAGAGGAAGAAATGCAGATCTAACCCTGGTAAAGAAAATTCTTGGTTGGGAGCCAAAGATAAGTTTAGAAGAAGGACTTAAAAAAACCTATAGATGGATCGAAGCCCAACTTAAAAAGAAAGATTGAACTTATTCCCTCAGTTGCAAAGAGTGAGGCGTTTGGTATTGTTCAGCTTGAGGCAATGGCATGCGGGAAGCCTGTAGTTAGCACAAACCTTCCAACAGGGGTTCCTTTTGTTAATCAGGATGGAAAAACAGGGATTGTTGTGCCACCCAAGGATTCTAATGCTTTAGCCAGGGCTATAAATATCCTTCTTGATGATCCTGCCTTAAGAGAAAAATACGGAAGCTATGCAAAAGAGAGGGTAAAAAGGGAGTTTACAAGAGAAGTTATGGTCCACAGAATTATGGAACTCTACGGGGGGATGGCGGGAAAATAGCTTTGCTGGTGGTAGTAGCGGGTTCATTTTTAAAAAATTCCTTGACATGTTTATGAAAAATGCTATTATTTCTAAAAATAAATTAGTAATAATGCTGTAAAAAATAAATAAAATGGAGAGAAATCAATTTTTCCATAGAGACCTTTTAGATAAACTAAAAAAATGGATAGACAGGAGAGAAATTTATGCGATCAAAGGACCACGTCAATCTGGTAAAACCACCCTTTTAAAAATGCTGGAAAGCTATCTGATTGAAGAAAGAAACGTTAACCCAAAAAATATTATTTTTTTAACTCTCGAGGATCACGAGATTCTGGATAAATTTTCCCGTAGTCCTAAAGAATATATACGAAGCTTTATTATGGACAGGGAAAATGAGCGTTTCTATTTTTTAATTGACGAGATACAGTATTTACCGGAGGGTGGTCAGAAGTTAAAACTTCTTTATGACCTTTTTGAAAACATTAAATTTATTGTTACCGGATCCTCCTCCCTGGAACTTACCGGGAAGACAAGCAAGTTCTTAGTTGGCAGGATGTTTTCCTTTTATCTTTATCCGCTAAACTTCGGGGAATTCATCAAAGTGAAATCAAGACAGCTTAATAATGTTTACCAGGAAAAATCTGAATGGGTGAGAGATTTTGTTGTTAAGAGAAAGAATTTTGCTACTCCGAAAGAGGATATTTTTTCAGCTGATTTTGAAAGATATTTTGAAGAATATGTTCTGTTTGGAGGTTATCCAGAAGTAGTAAAAACAGGAGATGTGGAAACTAAACGAATAATTCTTAAAAACATCTATGAAACGTACATTACCAGAGACATTATAGAACTTTTGAGGATTACAGATATTACCAAGTTTAGAACCCTCCTTGGAATTTTAGCCAATCAAATTGGTAATTTAGTCAATTATAACAGTTTGGCTGCAGATATTCAAAGTTACTTTAATCAGATAAAGCATTATCTCTCCATATTAGAAGAAACTTTTATTATTAATCTTCTTAAGCCTTTCTTCACCAGTAAGACAACGGAGCTAAAGAAAAATCCAAAGCTTTATTTCATGGATATGGGCCTGCGAAATTACATTATTGATAGCTTTAATGAGCTTACCCTTCGTCCTGACAAAGGGAAAATTATTAAAAATGCCGTATTTATCCAATTGAAAATAAATGAGCAAAGTCCTCTCAGATACTGGCGAACTTTAGCAAAGGCTGAGGTTGACTTTATAATAGGGGACAGGAGCAATCTTATTCCTATTGAGGTTAAATATTCTTTCTTTAAGCAACCAAAGATATCCCGGGGTTTCAGGAACTTTCTCTTAGCATATCAGCCTCAAAGAGCACTGGTGCTCACTAAAGGTTTTTGGGGGGAACTGAAAGTGAGTTCCTGTTTAATTAAATTTGTCCCTGTATGGTACCTGTAAAAGAAGTGTCTTTTGTGAAATAGGATGGGAAAACAGGAATTGTTGTGCCACCCAAGGATTCTAATGCTTTAGCCAGGGCTATAAATACCCTCCTTGATGATCCTGCCTTGAGAGAAAAATACGGAAGCTATGCAAAAGAAAGGGTAAAAAGGAAGTTCAAAAGAGAAGTTATGGTAAAAAGAATTATTGAGGTTTATCAAGAAGTACTGAAAAAAACAGGATAGATGCACTTAATCTTTAAGTTGACCTCTATTAGCGAAGGCATATAATAATAAAAAGTTATAGATGTTATAGAATTTTTTCCAGCTGGGAGTATGCAGAGAAGATTTTATTTATGTTTCACTAAATTGACTTTTCAAGTTCCATTTTAGAAAAAACACACAGTAAAATAAAACTTAAATTCGAAGAAAGGAGAATGATAATGCAACTAAAGGCTGAGAAACTTGAGGCATTAGCTCGTGAATTTAATTTATCTAAGGAAGCTTTAATAGAGGAAAGTTTAAAAGTTTTCCTGGAAAGAAAACTCAGGGAGATAAAGGCAGAGATCTTTAAAATCGCAGGAAAATATAAAGTTTCTTCTGTTGAAGAATTAGAGGAACTCTACAAAAGGGGAGAGATAGAAGAAAAGAATTCCTGGCAGGATCTGCAGAAACTTGATCATTTGGAATTTAAAAGGGATGAATTAGAAAACCTACTCAAAGAATGATTGTTGATACGAGAAAACTTAAAGAAATTGCTGAAATTGAGTTCAACGATATTGTTGAAGATGTCATACTTACCGATATTAATGAACTTCGGATTATTCTCATTGACGGAAGTTTTATAGACGTATGGTTCTCCTTGAAATTGAAAGGGAGATATAGTTATCACTGGGAAAGAAAATTTATTGATGGTTCTATATATCGACATGATAATGCTCCACATAAAATGTGGAAGACCATTAAAACTTTTCCCAAACATTTTCATGATGGGGACGAGGATAAAGTCAAAGAAAGCTATATAAGTGAAAAGCCAGAGGAAGGTATCAGGAATTTTTTGGGTTTTGTAAAGGAAAAATTAAAAAAATAATTTTTTTGTGATTATGTGTCCTACCCTTGATTGCCAAAAGTGAGGCATTTGGAATTGTCCAGCTTGAGGCAATGATGTGTGGAAAGCCGATGGTGAGCACTAATCTTCCAACAGAAGTTCCCCTCGTAAACAAGGATGCAAAAACGGGGATTGTGGTCTCACCCAAAAACTCAGATGCTCTGAGAG
>JAGGVN010000028.1 GCA_021158005.1 Candidatus Aerophobota bacterium
GTATATCGAGGGAGTATCCACTAGAAAGGTGAAAGAAATTACAGAGAAACTGTGTGGCACAAGTTTTTCAAGGTCCCATATCTCTGAGCTTACTAAAAAACTGGATGAGGAGATAGCTTACTGGCGAAACCGCCCTCTGGAGAAAAAGTACCCCTACTTAATTGTAGATGCACTGTATGAGAAAATATGCACTCATCATAGGGTAGTATCAAAAGGAGTTTTGATCATTATCGGGATAGGAGAGGATGGATACAGGGAAGTTTTAAGTGTAGATATTGCCGATACAGAAACAAGAGAATCCTGGGAAAAGGTATTCCGCAGTCTTAAAAGAAGGGGGCTTAGAGGAGTAAAACTTGTTGTCTCTGATGATCATGAGGGACTGCGACAAGCCATAGAAAGATACTTCCAGGGAGCTACCTGGCAAAGATGTCAGTTCCACTTCCAGCAGAGTCTCTTAGATTATGTGAGAAAAAAATGATAGGGGAAAAATCTCTTGTGGGGTAAAGAGTATAATATTCACCGCTCCTGGCAGATACTTTGCCTTAATGAGGGCGAAAGAAGTTATACAAAGGTATGAGAGTGTCTATCCTAAATTTGTTCAGAAAATAGAGGAGAACTGAAGGATACCTTGGCCTATTTTTCTTTTCCAGCAGTTCATGGAAAAAAGATAAGAACCACTAACAACCTTAAAAGATTCAATGAGGAGATAAGAAGAAAGACCAGAGTGATAAGGATATTCCCTGATGAGGAAACCTGTCTTCGTCTTATCTATGCTCTTTGTATAGAGCAAATGAGGAATAGTTAACCGGAAGGAGATAACAGAGATGTGAGCCTCTTTATGAGGGAGAAAATGAAATCCTTAAAGTAGAGCCGGAAAAGGGGTGGTAGTAGTCTAAATTTTATACAGAAAGAGAGTTTAAGGTTAAAAGATGCTACTTAAGGCTCATAGAGGGGTATTTGAGTGATTTGAGTGAAAGGGTAGAATTCCAGCTGAAGGGTTTTTTGAAAGAGCAAAGATGACAAGGAGAACTTGTTCAACTTTTCTCCTCAGTTATATTTTCCTTATCTTGGGAGGAAATTTACAGAAAATTTTGGACTTGACACAGCATAAATAGTAATTATCCTTTTGTAAATTATCTTCTTTCTTGTATATATTATATCACAACAAAATAAATTGTCAAGGCACCGCATTAAATCCCGTGTATAATGTAACCGAAGAGGTATTGGCTCTTTTCCCCTTATCTTTAAAACCTTTTCCCCTATAAGTTTTAAAGGAGATCTTTTAGGTCTTCTGGAAAAACTTTTCCAGGTTCTGGATACCGGCTATTTTAATAAATTCCCTTATTCCCTATAAAGGCTCCCCCTGGTAACGATGTCCTGGCCCATTTACTATATTCTAATTTGACCTTTCAAAATCTTTCATTATAATTGAAAATAGGAAAGGGAGGGAATAATGGAAGAATTACTTAAAAAGCTTATTTTAGCAGGTATAGGGGCTCTGGAGCTTACCCGGGAAAAAGCAGAAGAAGTAATAGAAGAATTATTCAAAAGAGGAGAAATAGTTTACCAGGAAAAAAAGAATCTTTTGCAAGAATTAGCAAAAAGGGGAGAAGAACAAAAAGAAAGATCAGAAAAAATGGTGGAAAAAGTGGTAGAAAGAGTGATTTCCCGAACAACGATAGCCACCAAGAATGATATTAAAAAATTAGAGGAAAAATTAGAAAAACTGGAAAAGAAAATAAAATAATTTTTTGCAAGATACTCAGTCCCCTTTGTAAACTCAGTAAACCCATAGAAAAAAATGAAAAAGAAAATACTTTATATAGGACTGTTAGGGTTAGGGACTGTGGGAGAAGGAGTAGCGGAACTCTTATTAAAAAGAAAAAATAAAATTAAAAATTATGAATTTGTTCTAAAAAGTATTGTGGTAAAGCACTTACATAAAAAAAGGAACATTTCCTTCCCCTCTAATCTTCTAACTTCTGATTTCCGAAAAGTATTAAAAGATGAAGAAATTAATACTATAATTGAAGTTATAGGGGGAATAAGACCGGCTAAAGAAATAATTATAGAAGCTCTGGAAAGAAAGAAGAATGTGATTACCGCTAATAAAATGCTCTTAGCAGAGGCAGGTAGTCAAATTTTTAAAAAGGCTCAAGAAAATAATTGTTATCTTGGTGTGAGGGCCTCTAATATTGCCAGTTATCGTCTTATAGAAAGCTTATCCTCTTCTCCTTCAGAAATTAAAAAACTTGTAGGAATTTTTAATGGCACCTGTAACTACATATTAACTGAAATGGAGAGGAGAAAAAAAGATTTTTCTTTCATCCTTAAAGAAGCTCAAAGGAGAGGATATACTGAAAAGGACCCCTCTAATGATATTGATGGTTATGATACGGCTCATAAATTAGCAGTTCTTTTAGGATTAACCTCGGGATATTTCCCACCTCTTCACTCATTCTTAATAGAGGGAATTAGGAGAATTTCCTATGAGGATATTCTCTTTACCAAAGAATTAGGTTATAGAATAAAACTCCTTGCTATTGCTCGAAGAGATAATGACAGATTAGAAATAAGGGTACACCCTGCACTCATCTCCAGAAATAAAGCTATATCCCGATTAGAAGGAGTCGAGAATGGGATTGAGATACAAGACGAGGTGGGTGTAGAAATAGGAATGCAAGCTCCCGGAGCGGGGAAATATCCTACGGCTACCGCTATTCTTGAGGACCTTATCTCCATAGCTAAGGGAAGAAAGATTACTCCTCCTTCAGACAAAAAAGAAGTAAATCTAAAAAAGATAGAAGAAGTAGTTACCAGGTATTATTTAAGATTTGAAGCTCTGGATAAACCAGGGGTATTATCCGAAATCTCGGGAATTTTAGGAAAATATAATATAAGTATTCAGGCGGTTCTTCAAAAAGGAGAAAAGAAGGAAAGAGGAAAAGAATCTGTACCGGTAATAATGCTTACACATAAAGCAAGAGAAAAAGACATTCAGAAAGCCCTTGGGGAAATTAGAGAACTTTCCGTAATAAAAGAAGAACCGTTACTAATCCGTGTAGAAGAAGGAATATTTTAACTATTTTTTGGTGAAAAGGCTACTTAAGGGAAAATTCATCTTATAAGTTTTCAAAGTTCTTATTTTACCGTAATCAAAGAGAGGGAGGTATAAATGTCTATAGTGAATATGAAAGAGCTATTAGAAGCGGGCGTTCATTTTGGCCATCGAAAAAGTGCCTGGAATCCCAAAATGAAACCTTATATCTATCAGGAAAGAAACCGCATGCATATCATCGACTTAGGTAAAACAGCACAAAAAATAGAAGAAGCTTATCAATTTGCAAAAGAAATATCCCGTAAGGGGAAAAGTATTCTCTTTGTAGGTATCAAACAACAGGCAAAAAAATGTATTGAAGAAGAAGCACAAAGATGCGGTTCTCCTTTTATTAATCACCGCTGGTTAGGAGGATTTTTAACTAATTTTTCCACTATTAAGAAGAGTATAGAAAAATTTTGTGAGCTGGAAAAGCAAAAAGAAGAAAATCTCTGGGAAAATCTTCCTAAGAAAGAAGAGATGAGACTCCACAGAAAACTGGAGAAACTTGAGAAAAGCCTTGCGGGGGTAAAAAATATTCAAGAGCTACCCGGAGCTATTTTTCTTACAGACTTAAAAGTAGAAGAAACAGCTCTCAGGGAAGCAAAAAAAATGGGCATTCCTATCATTGCTATCGTGGATTCTAATTGCAATCCAGAACCAGTAGATTATCCGATACCGGGTAATGATGACGCTGTAAAAAGCATTAAATTAATTGCTACCAAAATAGCCGATGCCGTATTAGAAGGAAAAAATCTCTTAAAAGAAGAGATAGAAACAGAGGATAAAGAACCATCAACAAAACAAGAAAAGAAAGGAGGAGATAATGAACATTCCCTTAGAAATGATAAAGAAACTCCGGAGGGAGACCTCAGCGGGAATGCTCGATTGTAAAGAAGCTCTTGATGAGGCAAAAGGAGATTTTCAGGAAGCAAAAAAAATTTTAAGAAAGAAGGGAATAAAAATTGCTCTCAAAAAGGGTAAAGAAAAAACAAGTGAAGGAGTTATTTCTTCATATATTCACCATAATCAAAAAATAGGAGTTTTAGTGGAAATAAGATGTCAATCTGATTTTGTAGCCAAAAATGCTCAGTTTCAGGAATTTACAAAAGATATAGCCATGCATATCGCTGCTCTTAACCCCAAATGGATCTCTGTGGAAGAAATTCCTGAAAAAGTAATTAAAGAAGAAAAAACTATTTTAAAGACTCAGATAAAAGGGGAAAAACCTGCCCCTATAATTGAAAAAATCATAAAGGGACGCCTGGAAAAATTCTACAAAGAAGTATGCCTCCTGAATCAACCTTTCATTAAAGATGAAAAAATAAGTGTGAAAGATTATCTCCAACAGTTAATAGCTAAAATGGGAGAAAACATAAAAATTCAGCGTTTCGTTAGATTTGAATTAGGAGAGGTTAATTAACCGATGGAAAAATCCTCAATCAAATGGAATAGAATTCTTCTCAAAATAGGCGGAGAAAGTTTAAGTGATAAAAAAGATTCTCCTTTTTCTTCTGCCTCTCTTAATTTTATAGCCGAGGAACTTGTAGAAATTGTGAATTTGGGAGTAAAAGTAGGTGTAATCATAGGAGGAGGAAATATTTTAAGAGGAAAAACACTCAGCCAAAAAGGAATAGAACGGACTACTACTGATTATATGGGAATGTTAGGAACAATCATCAATGCTTTAGCTCTCCAATCTATGCTTGAAAAAAAAGGAATAATTACCCGACTTCAAACAGCTATAGAAGTGAAACAGGTAGCCGAACCTTACATTCGCCGGAGAGCCTTACGTCACCTTGAAAAGGGAAGATTATTATTATTTGCCGGGGGCACAGGAAATCCTTATTTTACCACGGACACAGCAGCAGCACTTCGAGCTCTGGAAATAGGAGCAGGAGTAATTTTAAAAGCTACCAAGGTAGACGGAGTCTATTCCAATGACCCCCTCCAGGACGTAAAAGCTAAAAAATTTGATAAAATAAGTTATGAAGAAATACTGCGAAGAAAATTAAAAGTGATGGACGCTACAGCCATCTCTTTATGTATGGAAAATAATCTTCCTATTATTGTCTTTAATTTCCGGAAAAAAGGGAATATAAAAAAAATAATTTTAGGAGAAAAAATAGGGACCAGAATAGGAGAGTGAAGAATGATAAGCAAAATTTACGAAGAAAGTAAAAAAAAGATGGAAGAAGTGAAAAAATCTTTAGTAAGACGTTACTCTACTATTCGAGGAGGAAGAGGTAATATAGAGTTAGTATCGGATATAAAGGTAAACTGTTATGGCTCCAGAATACCTCTCAATCGGTTATCTAATATTTCTGTCCCCGAACCTCGTCTTATAATAATAGAGCCCTGGGATAGATCTATCATTAAAGAGATTGAAAAAGCTATATTAACCTCAAATTTAGGAGTAAATCCTACCAGCGATGGAAACATCATCCGAATAGTTCTTCCTCCCCTGACTGAGGAAAGAAGGAAAGAAATAGCTAAAATAGTAAATAAATGGGGAGAAGAAACTAAGGTTCTCATTAGAAACCTGCGCCGGGAAGCAAGAGAAAAAATAGAAGAACTGGAAAAGAAAAAAGAAATTTCAGAGGACGATAAAAAGAGAGGAGAAAAGGAAATTCAGATGCTTACTGACAATTTTATAGAAGAAATAACGGAAATCCAGAAAAAAAAGGTCAAAGATATCCAGGAAATTTAAAATTATTTGAGGGAGAAATTATCCCCCTCAACCCTAAAAACTCCGAAGATAAGCACGTAGAAGAATTAATAAAGTAATCCCTCCATAGTTAAACTAAAAAAGGGGCTTCTCCCCTGATTTTCTCTATTATCTCACCCGTCTTCTCTATTTCACGCGTAGTTCCTTCTATTAATAACCTTACCGAACCTTCTGCACCTCCTATTCCCCCGGCAGAAAGCTGGTAGGCTTTAACCCCGGTTAATATTTTTAATGCTTCCACTTCCGTAATAATAAGACCACTTACCGGCATTAATCGGGGAGAATTTCCCGAGGAAAGTTTTCGACTCATCTCATTAATATCGGTATATACTAACTTCTCTAAACCTACAGGAATAATTAAACTTATTCCTCTGCCTATAATCGTGCCTA
>JAGGVN010000121.1 GCA_021158005.1 Candidatus Aerophobota bacterium
AATTCCATAGGAAAAGCCAGAGAAAATTCCATAGTTAAGAAAGATACAAAACTAACAAAAGATGCTAAAATTCTTCCTTGAAATAATAATCAAGGAGGAATTATTAGATGATAGGAGAACGATGTATACAACAATAAAAATACTATGGGAAAGGCACAAAAATAAGAGCATAATTGCAAGGTTAACCGGTCATGATTGGAAGACAGTGGCAAAGGTAATAAAGATGATAGGGGAGGAAAAAGAATATCCGAGTAAGAAACCACATCCCAGACTTTTAGATACATACAGGGAGAGGATAATAAAATGGATGGAAGAAGGATTAACAGAAGTACGTATACATGAAGAATATTTTTTGATATAACTGCAAGTACTAAAATACAAACGACAGTTGCTAACGATACTTTTAATTCATTCGTGAGTTTTATACTCATAATATATCAATATCACCCTCAATTTTTAAATATTTTCTTTCTCTGAGCCATCGCTCGATTTCAGATAAAGATAACGCTTCAGGGTTATATGACCCGAAGAGCAAGGTGCGAAGCACCGCAGAGTGCCCAAGCCCGCCCATTTTTATGTGCCTCCTTTTTGCAACCTTTTTTTGAACCGCTTCACCCGTTAATTCTCTAATAGCATCTGAGGCAACCCATTTAGCACTTTTTGAATCTATTCTTTGGATCTCCTTAGCAGTCTTAATCGCTTTGTTATTCAAGTCAAGATTTCGCTTTCCAATCTGCCTTAATGCCCAATTAACCGCTTTCTTAACAAAATTTCTATTATCGGTAGATTCTTTTTTTATGATTGGAAGGAACACATTTTGCTAACCTCAATAACAGGATTATCTCTTAAATGTTTCATCTTTTTTGCCTGATAAAAAGCTATTTTAAGTGCTACTAATCCAAAGTTTACCCTCTGATTTCTGATTAGAAACCGTACCTACTCTAAATTGTTTGTAATGCTCAAGTAAAGATGGGGTAAATCCGGAATATAGGGAGGAGAAACGTCTAATCTATTTATAAATTCAGCGAAATGGTCTATAACCTGTCTATACCGTGTGGCGGAACGATGAGCTAAAGTAATGTTGAGATGATTATGTATTTTTCTAATTATTCCCATTTGAGTAAATTGCGGGCAAAGCTATTTCAATTTCTTTACGGAGAGAAAACTATAAGACTTGAACGGAGAGGGAGGGATTCGAACCCTCGGGAGAGCTTTTGACTCTCCACACGATTTCCAATCGTGCACTTTCGGCCTCTCAGTCACCTCTCCGAATCACAATCTTAACACCTTTTAAAACCTTTACTTATGAACGATTCGTATTCAAACCATTTACACCAACTAAGTGTCTAATATCTATATCAGCCAAATCTTCTACCTTATGAATTAATGGAGAGAAGTTTTTTATCTACCATTCACACGCAATTTGATTCAACTTTTCTTGAAGCAAATTTTTCAGATAACCCCATCGGTCTTATATCCTGAGTGCCATATTTTTATTTTAATAAATCGTTAATACTTATCCCCAGAGCGTTTGCTATTTTTTGATAACTTTATAGGTACTATTACCATTTGTTATTATTAGTGTATGAAATTTGCAATTAAATGTCAATCAAAACTTAGGGAGTTCTTTTTTGTCACCCGCGCACGGGCAGAGCGCACGATTAAAGAAATGTTTAGAAAATTTTCTGTTTTGCTTAGCGGAAGCGAAGCGGACGCCGTGCAGAAACGCTGGGCGGGATTTCTATCCTGCGGACGACAATTAAAAATCCTTACAAAATTGTAGCTTTTGCCAAGTTCGAGTAAAACAAGGGCAAGGCAAGAACCTTCAAAAACACTAAAATTGAATATTGGCGGAGGGGCTGGGATTCGAACCCAGACGGGCATTTTATGCCTTTCACCGGTTTTCAAGACCGGCTCCTTACCGTTCGGACACCCCTCCTCATTCTTCTCCAAATTTATCTTTAATTATCTTTACCAAAGCCTCTATTGCCTTCTGAGCATCAGGGCCTTCAGCTTTAATTTTAATTATACTCCCCTTTTCCACACAAAGCAACAATAAACTCATTACACTCTTTCCATTAGCTACCTGACCATCTTTCTCTATCCAGATTTTAGATTTAAATTTATTAGCTACCTCTACGATAAGAGAGGCAGGTCGCGTATGCAACCCTATTTTATTAGTAATTTTTATTTCTTTTTGAAATACCAATTTCTATATCCTATAAAACTAATATTACTCTTCACTAAGAAGCATTCTTTTAGGAAGATACTTAAGAGGATCTACCGCCTCAAAAGGATTATTTGCTTTGCGAATTTCAAAATGAAAATAAGAGATATCTCCTTCTTCAGGATATTCTATTATCGCTATAGACTCTCCTTTTTCTACCAGATCGCCTTTCTTTACCAGAAGAATTGGAGGAGTGTAAGGAGAAGAAATATGAGTATAGCAGGTATAAAACCCGATATCTTTATGAGAGATGAGTATATACCCTCCTATTCCGCCAACTCCTGCGGAAAGACCAGCGAGAATAACTTTCCCCTTAGAAGAAGCTACAATCGTAGTCCCGCCAGGAACAGCTATATCTATTCCTTTAGAACTATTTCCATCAAAAACCTTAATTACTTTTCCTTCTTTTACCGGCCAACAGAAATTCGGTCTTGCTAATTCAGGAAGTTCTATCTCCAGAACCTCCTTAGCTCCTGGTATAAATAATTTCTGACCTTCTTTAAGCCCATTCCGGTCGGAAATATTATTAATCACTCTAATATCCTCTTCGGGAACTCCATAGGTCCAGGCAATACGCCAGAGACCTTGACCCTCCTTAACCTCGTGCCAAACTCCTCCCTTCACGGGAATAATAAGCCTCTGACCGGCGTAAATATCTTCGTCTTCCTCAAGTCCGTTTATTTTTCTAATTGTTTTTTCTATATTTTTCCAATAGTCCCAATCAAGTTTGTAAACTCTCTTTATTATTCCGAAAATAGTATCATCTTCTTTGACTGTATAATATTCATAATTTCCAGAGGAAGCAAAGGCGAAAGAAGAACCTAGCAGGACAAAAATACCCACTATGAGGATTCGTTTCCTCATTTTCACACTATGTAATGATAAAATAACCATTAACCGGAGAGTGGCATAAAACATATTAAGAACAAACCTCATTCCTATTATAACCGAGGAGCACATCTTCCTTAAGCTCCGGATCTTGTAACTACTAATTACCATTATTTTTGCACAATCGGGATGGTGGGATTTGAACCCACGACCTCCTACTCCCGAAGCAGGCGCGCTTAACCAGACTGCGCTACATCCCGGTAAGAAACTTTACTCCACTTATTATTCCCAGACTAACCAACAACACGATAATCCCTGCAAGACATACTCCTCCACAAATAGCCAGGAAAGCATATTTTAACCTTAAAGAAAGAAGGAAACTTATAATTGTACCTGTCCATGCTCCGGTAACGGGAAGAGGAATAGCCACCAATAGAAGAAGACCCGGGAAACTATAGCGTTCAACGAGAGCTTTCTTTTTTCTCCCTTGATCTAATATTCGCTTAAGAACTCTCTTTCCTCGGGGATAGCGCATAATAAAAGAGGATAATCTCTCCAAAAATAAAAGAAGAGGAATGACTGGTAAAATGTTACCCGCTACACTTATTAAATAAGCTACTCCCGGAGAAATTCCGCAAGATAATGCAAAGGGTAAAGCTCCTCTTAGCTCTGAGATAGGAAGCATAGCTATAAGAAAAGTGAGAAACTCAGGCTTAGAAATTAAATTATCCATTTTTTACGCTTTCGTCCCATCCATACTTTCCTATAAGAGGAACAAAGATACAACTTTCCACTGTCCTGGAGTTAATAACATCTCCCCTTTTTTCAATAACTTTTAATTTCTGAGAATAGAGATCCCCCACCGGAATTACCATTATTCCTTCATCTTTTAATTGTTCTATTAAGGGTAAAGGGACTTCTTTAGCTCCTGCAGTTACCAGAATACGGTCATAAGGAGAGAACTCTTCCCATCCCAGAGTTCCATTAGCGACAAAGATTTGCACATTTGTATAACCTAAATTGTGTAAAATCCTTCTGGCTTTATGAGCAAGCTTTTCTATCCTCTCCAGACTAAAAACTTCCTTAGATAGTTCTGCCAGGATAGCTGTTTGATAGCCTGAACCTGTTCCTACTTCCAGTATCTTCTCCTCCCCCTGAAGTTTAAGACATTGAGTCATTAAAGCTACCATATAAGGCTGGGAAATGGTCTGTCCCTCTCCTATCGAGAGAGGAAAATCTTCATAAGCTTCTTTCCGTAAATTTTTAGGGACAAACTTTTCCCTTTCTACTTTAAGAAAAGCCGTCAAAACTCTCTTATCCTTTATTCCCCGAGAGATGAGTTGTTCCTCTACCATTCTCTGGCGTAGTTTCGTATAATCTACTCTCCCTTTTCTCATTTTACTAATAGTCAATAGACTCTCTTTTACCAATTATAAATAAATACTCACGAAAAAATCATTCTTCCTTTGTTTTGAAGGCACAAGATAAACCTCACTTCGTGAGGCAAAGGGTTCAAGGAGTCAAGGGTTCGAGGATTTTCTCTCTTTCCTTCTTCTTTATGTAGTCCGGGTTTATAGCCAGTACCAATTGGGTCTCTGGTTCCCAGTATAAATTATTGAAATTCTTATACCTCAAATTATGGACAAAAATATTTAAAAGATTTCCCGGAGAAATACCTACTACTAACTCACTTTTAGAATAACCATAATTGACAACACTGTCAAATCGTTGTTGCTTTAAAATTCTTTATTTCCGTCCGTTGAAAAATCGTCAATTATTATGATTTCCTTTTCAATGCCAATTTAAATTCTCTTCGATGAAGTGTGTTTCGATATAAACCTGGGCATAACGATTAGTATTTACATTATCACAAAAAATAAGTAACCTGGAAGGTAATGAAGAAATTACCAATTA
>JAGGVN010000032.1 GCA_021158005.1 Candidatus Aerophobota bacterium
GAGGCGTTGTATAAATTTTTAATCTCTTCCTTAGTTAAGTATCTAAGGCGGTGATTCCTTTCTTTGAGTTTCTTAATATTTTTCGCCGGATTTTTATGAATCTTTCCCCATTCTACTGCCTTATTGAGTATTGTTTTAAGGCACGTCAATTCTCTATTTACGGTGCTTGGCTCAACCTCCTGTAAGCGCTTACGTTTGTAGTTTTCAATATCAAATGGGGCTATTTCACCTCTCTTCTCCTAGGTACTTATGATCTTTATAGTGATGATTTAGCGCGTTGATTTGACAAAAACCCTTGTGAGAAGTATCATAAAAAGATGATGTTTAGTTAGAAACTTGGAGCATTTCTTTTTGAAAGTTAAAGGTTAGAGAAAAGGGAGAAGAAGCAGGAGTTTTGCCTGCTATTTTTTAATTCCAGAAGAGAAATCAAATAAAATCTCAAATGAGGAGTGGAGAAAAAGCCTAGATCCAATCTCTGAACTTGCTGAGGAGGACCAAATGCAAAGTAATTTTATTTGGGATATTACCAAAAAAGCGGCTATATAGATATATTAAAGCCAAAAATATCTTTCGATGAGATTATAAGAGAGTTACCCGAAAATTACACAAAAGATGAGCTTAAGAGAATGGTTCAAGGTAAGAACTTAATGAAAGTTGTAGCAGAAGCGGTACCGCTTAGTGAATTTGAGAGAAAGGTCTTGGGTCATCTAACATTAATTTGTGCTAAAATCAATCATAGACTTACCATTTGTGGAGAGAGTTAGATTATATAGGGAACGAATTAGAAAGGGGTGTAATAACCGTTATGCGTGGCCCTGGGAAAAGATATGCTGCTGGAGAATACGTAGGATATAAAATGAAGGGAGGATTGATTAGGATAAATGGCAGAGCAAGGTCTATTGGACCTATTTTAGGAGGAATAATTTGGGTAAACGAAGTAGATGAGGTAGTTTATCCAAATAAAGAAAAGATCTACGTGGATGACCAGGTAGATCTTCAGTCTTTTTACTACCAAGAAGAGTATGGTAGAGGAGAGATATTAGATAAACTCCTGCGAGAGGCGGATGATTACGATTGGTCTTTAGTAGAAGATGTATCTATAAGTAAAACCGAGAAGGATGAGAAGCTGGAATATTTTAAGAAGATTATAGAAGATTCCGGTATAAACTTAGACGGTTCAATTTTAGAATTTGATGCTGGAGCAGTATCTATTGGCCATTTTTATCCAGATCCTGTGGCGATGGACAGCGATCAAAAAATGTCAAACACCTTCGTCAAGCTAATTGAGGGGGAAATGCTTCGCATTTCCCCCTCAACGCTTGCGCTCTCCCCCTTAAATAAGGAAAAGTCTAATACTTTCCTATAGAATCAAGAAGGAATTAGGGCAATAATTGGTAGCATAGATAAGATACCTATTGAGAATAAAAGTTTTGATTACGTGGTAGCTTTTCATCCTTTGATAGCTAGGCTGGAAACTGGATGGAGATGACTAGACAAGGAACTTGGTAAGTTCGAGATAATAGGCCAAGATTATAAGGAAAAGATTATTAAAAGAGCAATTGAAATTGCAAGGAAAAAAGTTTTAATAGCCTCTGTTGATATAACCGAAGATCCACCCTATAAGGATAAAATTGAGAAAAGATTAATAGGTCCAGACTATTGGGTGATTTACAATGCAGAGGAGGATAATCAATGAAAAAAGAGGTAAAAGAAAAAAGAATACTTCTTAAATACTGCAGCAACATAAATGCTAAGGCTGCAGAGGAGCGAATTATTACGCCTGAAAACATAGACTATTTCAGAACTAAATATCCAGGCAGAGAATTTCACCTGTATCAGTGGATCCCTTTTGATGCCCCCAACACCAGCATAAATACATACATGGAAAAAGGCGGCTATAGTGCTTTAAAAAAAGCATTGAGTATGAAGCCAGAGGAGATTATTTCTGAGGTAAAGGATTCTGGTTTGATCGGTAGAGGGGGCGCGGCTTTTCCTACCGGCTTAAAATGGGAGTTTGCTTTTAAGCAAACTGAAAAGGGAAAGTACTTCGTCTGCAATGCTGATGAAGGGGAACCAGGGACATTTAAAGATAAAGTATTGCTGGATCAAGATCCTCACAAGGTTATTGAAGGGATGATAATTGGAGCTTACGCAATAGGTTCTTCAAAAGGATACATCTACATCAGAGGAGAGTATCAAGATAGCATTAAGATCATAGAGAAAGCTCTAGAGGAGGCAAGAGCTAGTAATATTTTAGGGAGCAATATTCTGGGTTCCTCATTCTCTTTTGATATAGAGGTTAAAAAAGGTGCAGGTGCTTATATTGTTGGTGAGGAAACTGCCCTTTTTAGATCAATCGAGGGAAGAAGAGCTGTCCCTGGGGTAAAGCCCCCTTTCCCAACTGTCAGTGGACTGTATAGGAAACCCACTGTAATAAATAATGTAGAGACTCTGGCTAATATTCCCCATATTATTCTGAATGGAGCAAAATGGTTTAGAAGTTTGGGAGTAGAAGGCTCTTTTGGCACGAAACTATTTTCAATAAGTGGAAGCGTAAAAAATCCGGGAGTTTATGAGGTTGAGCTTGGTAAGTACACCTTAGGTGATTTAATTTACGGTTTAGCTGATGGGATTGAAGGAAACAGAAAATTAAAAGCGGTACTTCCAGGTGGTGCATCAACATGTTTTCTTACTAAGGATAAATTGGATGTTAGGGTGGATTACAGATCACTAAGAAAGGCTGGGAGTAGTTTAGGAACCGGAGCAATTCTTGTCTTTGACGAAACTGTTAGCATACCTGAGACAGTAAGGGATTTCTTTGATTTCTATCAAGAGGAGTCCTGTGGAAACTGTGTACCCTGCCGAATAGGCACAAAGAGAATAAGTGAGATGCTCCATTGGATAACCGAGCCAGTAGATTTAGATCAGTTAAAATATTTGAGTCCCGGTGGTCCCAAAAAGATGGCTTATATAGAAAAATTACGAGATATAGCAATGACGATGAAAGATGCGGCAAAATGTGGTTTAGGGCAAGCTGCTCCTGATCCACTGTTAAGCTCCATTGAGTTTTTTAAAAACGAGTATGATGCTTTAATTGAAAAGCGTCAAAAGGAATACGAGTATTTTATAGAAAAGGCAAAAATTTTGAGCAAGGCATAATGAGAAGAAACAGGTAGTCTATATTTTAGGAGAAAAAGACTATTGTCAGTTCAAAAGTCTTTCTGCTTTCTTTAGTACATTCAATAGGCGGGAGTCATTAAGCATCATTAAGCATTCGGTAAATTTTTTGATTTGTTATTCTTTCGGCTACAATTCCCAGAAGATGCATCCGCACTGCTTTAGTCTTGATTTTACAGGAAAGTATTAGATTTTTCCTTATTTAAGGGGGGAATAGCGCAAGCGTTGAGGGGGGATGCGAAGCATTGCCCCCTCAATTAGCTTGACATAGGCTAGGCTAAAAAGTATGCCACCTTTCCATCAGAACCAATGGCTTTGTAAGGATTCAGATGTATATATTAGGATTTTATAACTTAAGAGAGGAAATAGTCAGAGAAGATACTATCTCAATTTCATCAGGGGCCGAAACTGAACGAAAATGGGGCGGTGAGAATATGTATGGTCAACAGGTTAATAATGGTATTTATATGTTGTGGATAAAGGCTGTTGCTGCCGATGATGGAGAAAAACAAACTAACAGAAAAATAATAGGCGTTCTTTTTTAGTGAAATGTCAACTTTTTAGTTTTTTCCGAATATTGTGCCAAATCTCGACTGGAGTGCCCAGAAAGGCTTCCACTATCTTTGGATCAAATTGTGTCCCCGCACCTTTTTTTATCTCCTCTCTGGCAGTTTCTACAGTCATCTTTTTTCGATAAGGACGATCTGTGGTCATAGCGTCAAAGGCATCAACTACAGAGAAGATTCTTGCTGAAAAGGGAATCTTATCTGCTGAAAGACCAAAGGGGTAGCCTTTGCCATCCCATCTTTCATGATGATACAATACCACCTCTATAGCTCTTGCAAAGTAATCTATACCCTTTAAAATATTTGCTCCAATAAGTGGATGTTTTTTAACCTCTTCCATCTCTTGTGGCGTAAGTTTACCAGGCTTGAGAAGTATGGAATCTCTCACCCCTATTTTACCTATATCATGTAGAAGAGCCCCACGTACTATATCTTTTATATAACCATCATCTAATCCGATTCTGTGAGCCAGTACTTCTGCATATCTTGCAACTCTTTCGCAGTGTCGTTCTGTACCATGCTCCCTGGATTCAAGAGCTGTAGTCAAAGCTCTGAGGTTAAGTTCATAGGCTTTTTGCAACTCATCCTGGGCCTTCTTTAATTCTGTTATATCTTGTCCTTGAAAAATGATGGCCCTAAGTTGCCCATTATCAAAGATACAGGCACTATTCCACAAAACAGTTCTAACCTCTCTTTTTTTCGTCAACACAGGGGTCTCAACTAACTTTAGATTCTCACCACTCAATATTCTTCTTTCAAATTCTTCCATATCTTTTATCTTATCCTCGGGTAGGAGTATTTTAATACTTTCTCCTATAATCTCTCGCTCGGTATAACCAAATAAGTTTTCAGACGCCTGATTGAACAAAACAATTTTTCCCTCTGCATCAGTTACGATAATAGGAGAGTTAGCATAGGCAATGAGTTTGTTAACATAATCCCTTGCTCTCTCAAGTTCCTGTTGAGCTTTTCTCATCTGGGTAATATCATTCAGTACAGCTATAGTTTTTCCTGTCCCAGAAATAAGGTTAGCATATACCTGGATATACCTTGCTGTTCTCTCCTTTGTGAGAAACTTAACTTCATAAATATTGGGAGGGGGAGGAAGATTTTTGTTTCTTCTTGCCTGATGGTAGCTTAGAATCCTTTCCCTCTCACCTTCAGGTAAAAAATCGCCAAGTTTCATCTTACCCAAAACTTTCTCCCTTGGATACCCGCTTAACTCCTCAGTCTTCTTATTCGCAAGGGATATAGTTGTATCCTCTTCTATGACTATCACTGCTTGGGCTTGATTTTCAAAAAGTGCTTTGTAATAGGACAGTGACTCCCTTGTCTTCTTCTCTCTTCTTGAACTAAGGAAAAGATAAATCACAAGACAAATCAAGGCTACAATTAGACTAAGATTTGTTACCATAAAATAGCCTCCTGATCTATTAAAAAAAGGGCAGGCCCCTTTGTGTTAGTTTTGGGCCTGCCCTTTATCTCCCCATTTAAAACAAAAAAATACCCTCAGAGAGAGAGAGAGAGAGAGCATCTTATCCTCCCACTAAAATCTTGAAACTATAACCTAAAGATACTTTCTAATTTCTGCCTCCAGTGCTTAACCATGTTTCCAAAATAGCAATTTTAGCCAAATTTGTCAAAAGGAATGGAAATAAACCTTTCACCAGATTTCTCTAAAAAGATGTACTTCCGTTTTTTCATGTAAGATAACCGACTTCTCCTCCTTTGATTAAAACCTGAACTTCCCGAAGCCGAAAATTTTTTTACAAATCTTCGTAATACCGGTAATTTGCTTTGCCTTCTAATTTTGCCCTGTACATAGCAATATCCGCATTTCTAAGGAGAGTTTCTTTATCTTCCCCATTATCTGGAAACATGACAATTCCTATACTTGGAGTAATGCTTACTATATGGGAATTAATAGAGAAAGGCTGGTTGAACACCGATAAAATTTTCCCTGCAACAAGTTCTGCATCCTTTGTTGTTTTTGTGTCGGGAAGAAGAATGAGAAATTCATCTCCTCCCATTCTGGCAACAGTATCTGTCTTTCTCAAAACACTTTTCAGTCTCTCTGCTATCTGCTTTAAGAGTGCATCTCCAGCAGAGTGTCCAAATGTATCATTTACTCGCTTAAAGTCATCAAGATCGAGTAGCATAATGAAAAATTTCTCTTTATTGCGCTTTGCTCTGAGAATTGTAAGATCCAGACGATCCTCAAATAAGACTCTGTTGGGAAGTCCTGTGAGAAGGTCGTGAGTTGCCATATAGGAAAGCCTATCTTCCTTTTCTTTCTGTTTAGTTATATCGCGAGATATCCCCATTATACCTGTAACATTTCCCTGCTCGTCAAGAAGTGGCAGTTTGGTGACAGATACCCAGCGCTTTTTTCTGCCTTTATGGGTTGCCCTTTCTATTTTATTGATTATAGGTCTTTTAAACCTCATAACTTTCTGGTCATCCTCAAACATTTTCTTTGCCTCATCCTCTGGGTAAAGATCAAAGTCAGTTTTACCCACCATTTCCTGAGGAGAAAGTCCTGCATGCTCTGTCTTTGCCACATTAACCTTGGTGAATCTGCAGTTTTTGTCTTTAAAGTAAATCGAGTCGGGGAGATTGTTTATAAGCTGATCCAGAATATACCGTTCCTGCCAGAGGGCCTTCTGCATTCTTTTTTGTTCTGTTACATCTTCACCGGAGGCTACAATTTCCCTTACTTTCCCATCTTTCTCCCTTACCACTCTGTTATGCCACCGAATAATTCTTTCTTCCCCTGTTTTTGTTAAAATTGGATTTTCAAAATACTCGTATTTTCTCTCTTTTCCTTCAAGAAGCCCTTTAAAAACACTTTCAACTTCTTTGCGCACCTTTTGTGGAATAAAATAGTCAAACCATCTTTTCCCTATAATCTCCTCCTCGCTTCTACCCAGAATCTCACATCCTCTTTTATTGATGAATTTCACCTTTCCTTGCTGGTCAATTGCTACAATTATAGCCCCCACTGTATCATAGTAAGTCTTAAATGTATTTCTTTCCTCCTCAAGTTTTTCCTGGACAGACTCCCGTAAAGCAATTTCCCTTTTTAAGGCTGTAACTGCTTTTAATATTCCCACCGCAACCATTACAAGCCCAAATGTTGTAACAGCTGCCTCAAGCTCGACGGACAGAAAGTCAGGTTCATGAGTGAATTCGTCGAGAAAATTAATTATAAGTCCCCAAGCAAAAAATCCCCACCCCAAAGTTAATGGAAAAATATTTAACTTTAATACAAGGAAAAAGCTGATAAGAACAGCTACAAGATAACTTCCCTCTGCAATGATGTCTACAGTGTCAAAAGATGTTTTTAGTCTGAAAAAAGAAAACCACAAAATAAAAGTTAAAATAAAGGCTGTTCCAGCTACGGCTGGGGGTATTCTCTCTTTTCTCATTTTTGGTTAGACTGAGAAATTATGCTTGGATTAGCAAAAAGTAAAAATCAAGCCTGCGACCTGCGAGTAGTTTACCAAACTGTCAACCCTAAAAGGAGTCGTCCTGAGTTTTTGGGAGGTAAATCCTTTAAGAATTTCAGTCCTACAAACATCTCCCTTTGCGCACTTCTCATCTTGCAATTATACCAAAATAGCCTCATTTTTTCAAGGCACCGCATCAAGCCATTTAAAAGTAAAGTCTGAATTTTTGAGGTAGTGTCAAGATTTGTGTGTACTTTTACTTAAAGTGTCTAAATGGCTTACCCTCCCAACTTTCGTTTACTAACTGA
>JAGGVN010000155.1 GCA_021158005.1 Candidatus Aerophobota bacterium
GTAATTTATAAGTTGTCCAGTAAGCTTTGCATAAAAGGTCTGCTCCTGCTTTTGATGCTGAATAAGGAGAGGAAGGAGAGAGAACATCATCTTCTTTAAAAGAACCCTCCTCTCTTGAACCAAAGACTTCATCACTGGAGATTTGAACATAGAGTTTAACTTTATTCTCTCTCGCATACTCTAAGAGATTATAGGTTCCGTAAACATCTGTTTTCACAAAGACCCCGGCATCTATTATTGACCTATCTACATGGGATTCTGCGGCGAAGTTAACTATAGCCTCGCATTTACCAACTTTTTTAATATCTTCTTTGCAGCAAATGTCTCCTTTTATAAATTTTATTCTATTCTTTACCGGCCTTAAGTTTTCTAATCTACCAGCATAAGTTAATTTATCGAGGACAACAATCTCATACTCAGGATGTTCTTTTAAGATATATTTAACAAAATTACTGCCAATAAACCCTGCCCCTCCAGTAATAAGAACTCTCATTTTATCTTCCTTGATTTTTCTTCTATAAAATCCACAAATTAGTGAATATCTCTCCTCTTTAACCTCTCCCCTTTTTAGCTTCTCCTCCAGTTATAATACCAATTTATTTTATACGTTTAAGCATCTTCTCGAGGATATTACAACTTTCGCCTATTCTATATTGTTGAGTGTAAGCAAAGCAGGTATCCACACCCTTTAGAGTGCGCATAAACGCAGGCTCTGAGCCTCATAACTACTAAGATTGCAGGCAGATTTTATCCCCCGTTTCCTGTATATATTCCTTTAAAGCTTTCTGCCAACTGCGCATAGAAAACCCCAGAGTCTCTTTCAGACAAAAGTTCTCTAAAACAGAAAAAGAGGGTCTTTTTGCGGGACGGTCAAGCTGGCCTGAAGTAATAGGCTTTATCTTTATATTTATACCTGCTAATTCAAGTATCTTTCTGGCGAAATCATACCAGGAGCAAATACCGGAGTTTGTAAGATGATAAATCCCATAAGGAGCACCATAAAGAAGCTCCTTTATACCTTGAGCAAGATCTTTAGCGTAAGTAGGAGAACCTACCTGGTCATCTACTACTTTAAGCTCACTTTTTTCCCTGGCTAATTTAAGAATGGTCTTCACAAAATTTTTCCCATATCTTCCATATAGCCAGGCTGTTCTCACAATAAAGAATCTGTCCAAAAAAGAGGAGACATACTTTTCTCCAGCTAATTTAGACCTTCCATAAATATTTAAAGGACAAGGTTCATCAAATTCAAGGTAAGGAGATCTCTTTTTACCATTAAATACAAAATCTGTGCTTATATACATTAAAGGAATATTTCTTTCTTGAGCAAAAAGAACTAAATTTCTCGTTCCCAGAGCATTTACTTTATAAGCTAAATCTGGGTTTTTCTCACAACCGTCAACATCAGTATAAGCAGCGGTGTGTATAATTAAGTCTATCTGGTTTCCAACTAAGGGTTGAGAGCTAAGGGCTGAAAACTTAGCCCAATTAGTAATATCTATATTATATAAAGGAAAATGCTCGGTTAGAGGGAAATTTCTCACATCTAAACCGATTATCTTATACTCATCTTTAAGAGCTTTATATAGCTCTACTCCTAACATTCCGCTAATTCCGGTCACCATAACAGTTCTTAGCTGCCGGTTCCTGGTTTTTAGCTGAAAATCTTTATTTTTCTCTCGGTTAGCTAAAAGCATACCATTTTACTCCCGGACAGAAAAAAATTAAATTATTCAACATTCGTCATCCTCCTTCGGTGGTGAAGCGGTAGCTCTATAAATCTATCTACCAACCAAAGGCGTTCCTATAACTAATGAGATTTTCCCTACACTTTAAGCTTTTTATAACTCATTTACCCTGCCCTCTAATGATAATGATTGAAACTAATACCAGGCTCATCCATCTTTCCTTCCCCAATCATAAGGAATATCATTACAATGAGGGTCTATACGATACTCATCAGGATTTTTATAATTATAGGTATTGGTAGGGATATTAATTACTATAGCTTCTTCTCCGCTAATACACTTGAACCCATGATAAACTTCCTCAGGAATAGTTACTAGAAGAGGATTATGTTCTCCTACAAAAAATTCATTCGTCTCTCCGCGAGTTGGAGAATCCTTTCGATCATCATAAAGAACAATCTTCATCATCCCTTTAACTACGGTCATATTATCAGTCTGCTTCTTGTGGTAATGCCAGGCTTTAACCACTCCCGGATAAGCGGTAGTCATATACACCTGCCCAAATTTGGTAAAAACTTCATCATCAGCTCTCAATATCTCCATTAGTCTTCCCCGTTCATCAGGAATAACTTTAAGCTTTTTAACCTTAACTCCCTCTATCATTGAAAAACCTCCATTTGACTTCTTTCGCCAAGAATAAACCTATTTACCATCGGTTTTCTGGAAGAGGCAAAAATTTTTACCTCTCTACCTATCAGACTTTCGTCAATTCTTTTCTTCATATTCTTTATGAGACTCTTATTCATCACTATACTATTCTCTATTTCACTCTCTTCCACAATAACTTCGCTATTAATAGAGGTAAAAGGACCAATATAAGAGTCTATTATCTTCGTATTCTCTCCAATGATGACCGGACCACGAACAACACTTCTTATTATTTTTGCCCCTTCTTTAACTACTACCCTCCCCTCAATCCGAGACTCAATAATTTCTCCTTCTATACTCCTTTCCATACTCTCCAAGATAAGACGATTTGCACTTAAAACATCCTCCGGCTTTCCCGTATCCTTCCACCAGCCAGTTACCCGGTGAGATTCAACAATATATCCCTCATCTAAAAGCCACTGAATAGCATCGGTTATCTCCAGTTCATTTCTCCAGGAAGGCTTAATTGCTTTTGTAGCCTTAAAAATATTCTTATCAAAAAGATACACCCCTACTAAGGCTAAATTACTTTTTGGCTTCTTCGGCTTTTCTACCAATCTTTTTACTCTGTGCTCCTGGTCAAGCTCAGCTACTCCAAAACTCTGGGGATTAGGAACAGGAGTAAGTAAAATTAAAGCATTAGGCTTTTTATCTTTAAATTTTTGCACAAATTCTTTTACTCCTTCTTTCAAAATATTATCCCCCAGATACATTATAAAAGGAGCGTCCCTTAGATAATCCTCGGCAATCTTTACCGCATGAGCCAACCCCAGGGGTTCTTTCTGTTCAATATAGGTAACCTTGATACCCCATCTTGAACCATCTCCAACAGCCTTCCTTATCTCTTCTTTGGTATCTCCCACAATGATACCAAAATCATCAATTCCTGCCTCTTTTATAGCCTCTATTCCGTAAAATAATATGGGCTTATTAGCCACCGGAATAAGTTGTTTGGCACCGGTATAGGTAATAGGGCGAAGTCGCGTCCCTTTTCCTCCGGAAAGAATTAAAGCCTTCAATAAATTCTCCTTTTTAGCTCCGAAAATACTCTCTTATTCTCTGGACTACATATTCTTGCATTTCGTTAGTTAATTCCGGATAAATAGGAAGAGAAAGAACCTCCTTAGATGCTTTCTCCGCTACGGGAAAATCTCCCTCCTTATGTCCCAGATAACAAAAACACTTTTGTAAATGCAGAGGGAGAGGATAATATATAGCCGTTCCCACTCCCTTTTTCTCCAGAAATTTCTTAAGTCCGTCCCTTTTGTTTCTCCTTATCCTGATAGTATATTGATTAAAAATATGCCTCCTTCCTTTAGAAACTCGAGGAAGAATAACAGGATACTTAGATGAATTCAATGCTTCATACTCAGAATTTGAAGAAAGAGAGGTTTCTTTAAATAGCTCATTATAATAAGCGGCATTTCTTCGACGCTTTTCTGACCATTCATCCAAATACTTCAATTTTACCTTCAATATCGAGGCCTGGAGAGCGTCTAAGCGACTATTATAACCTACTATAAGATGTTCATATTTAGATTTATTAACTCCGTGAAGATGAAGCATTTTTACTTTCTCAGCTAATTTTTCATCATTAGTCACTATCATTCCTCCATCTCCGTATCCTCCAAGATTCTTAGAAGGAAAGAAAGAAAAACACCCTAGATCCCCTATTGAACCGGCTCGCTGAGAATTATACTCTGCTCCTATAGCCTGGGCCGCATCCTCAATTACCTTAAGTCCAAACTCTTGAGCTATCCTCAGGATATCATCCATCTCCGCTATCTGCCCAAAAAGGTGAACGGGAATAATAGCTTTTACCTTTCGCAAGTCCTCCCGTTTAAGACTTCTTAGGAATTGGGAAATTTTCCCGGGGTCAAGATTGAATGTATCCGGATTAATATCTACAAATACAGGCCGGGCACCTACATTATAAATAGCACCGGCAGTAGCAAAGAAAGTAAAAGGAGAAGTAATCACCATATCTCCATAACCTACTCCTATTGCTCTTAAGGAAATAATTAAGGCATCACTTCCACTGGCTACACCCACTGCAAATCTTACCCCACAATACTTAGCTATCTCTCTTTCTAACTCTTCTACTTTAGGCCCCAGAATAAAACACTGAGAATTTACCACTTCCTCAATAGCAAGGGAAATCTCATCTTTTATCTTCCCATACTGTTCTTTTAAATCAAGCAAAGGGACCCGCATCTTCTCCTCCAGGATTCAGCAAAATATATCCTTTTCCGTCTTCAGGAGGACGGCTCCCCAATAAAAAGGGGATTATTTCTGCTTACACCTCTAATGATACAGTTTATTCATACTTCTTAATAATATAACGGTTTCTAAGAAAGTAGTCAAATTTGACACATTCTTCTTTTCTTTTATAATCTTTCAAAATATAGAAATACTAATTAAGGAGGTTTGAAAAATGGCTGTTAAATTGTCCAGTGGTAAGTTAAGAGGTTTAAAGATGTTAGCTGATAATGAGGGTAAGTTTAGGATGATGGCTATTGACCAGCGAGGGTCCTTGCAAAGAATGCTGGCTAAAACCTTAAAAAAAGAGCCAAAAGAAGTAGGTTTTAAAGATTTAGCTACTTTCAAAAAACTGGTGGTAAAAACTCTCTCACCTTATTCAAGTGCTACCTTGATAGACCCTATCTATGGCTATCCCGAAGCAGCAAAATACTTTCCCAGAAATACAGGATTACTCCTGGCCACTGAACAAACCGGAGCGGAATCTGCCGGAAAAAGCGGAAAAGAGAAAAAATCCCGACTTCAACCAGGTTGGGATATAAGCAAGACCAAAAAAGCAGGAGCCACTGCTGTCAAACTACTTATGTATTACCGGGACGACGCTTCTTCGGATGTAGTTCAACATCAAAAGGATATAATACTGAGGGTAGGGGAAGACTGTGAAAAATATGACCTTCCCTATGTCCTGGAAATTGTAAGCTACCCTTTCAAAGATGATGAAGAAAAGGATAACGCCACTTTCGCCAAAAGAAAACCGGAAATAGTGATGGCTTATACTAAAGAGTTTTCCCGGCCAGAATATAAGGTAGATATTCTCAAAATAGAATTTCCGGCGAATTTAAAATATTGTAAAGAATTTTGCGAGGGAGAATTTGATGGAAAGAAAAGAGAAGCAGTATATAATCTCTCAGAAGTAAAAGATTATTGCAAACAGTTAACTAATCTCTCTTCTGTTCCCTGGGTTATCCTCAGTGCCGGAGTAGATATTGAAGAATTCTTAATAAATGTAGAGCTGGCTACCAATAATGGAGCCTCAGGATTCCTGGGAGGAAGAGCTATATGGAAAGAGGCGGCTAAATATTATCCTGATCTGGAAAGAATGGAAGAATGGCTCTCTACCAGTGGTGCTGAAAATTTCCGTCGCCTTTATGAAGCTTCCAAGAATGCTACCCCTTATTTTAATCACAAGAGATTCAAAAGTATGGCGGATATAGAACTACAATATGGAGGTGAAAACTGGTATTTAGACTATAAGAGTTTATAAAAAATAACTTCTTACCTACCCTTCTGAGAGGGGGTAAAGTTTTTTCTCCTAAAACTATCCTTCCTCATCTTAAAGGGGGACCCCCTCTCAGTAAGTAAATCCTATTCATCCCAACACTTTGAGGTCTTCTCTTGCTCCCTGAACTAATATTTTACCACTGTTTCTATCTGTCATCAAAGAATTCCGGGAGAAATTATGGTCTCATAAAGGAGAGAATGGGAACTAATTTTCTTTGAGGAAATTCTTCAATAAACTTCTTCTTGAAGCGGAGAGGGAGGGATTCGAACCCTCGAAACACCTTTTAGGGCGTTTAATCGCTTAGCAGGCGATCGCTTTCAGCCACTCAGCCACCTCTCCTTAAAAAATTTTTCCTGGCGCGCTTGGGGGGACTCGAACCCCCAACCTACGGACCCGCAATCCGTTGCTCTATCCAATTAAGCTACAAGCGCTTCTCTTAAGAAGCGGAAAATGAGAAGTAAAAATCAATCTAACAAATAATATAACATATTTTCTACCTTTGTAAAGTCTGGATTCCTCTTCTTAATTGCCCTCCTATTTACCTTGACACTGGAGAGAAAAATTATATTATTTAGCGAAAAGTAACCTTAAGATAATTCTGGAAACTAAGAAGAAAAAAAATGACTCCTCGAGAAAGATTTATTGCTGCTCTGGAAAGGAAACCTTTAACCGGTCGAGTTCCTCACTTTGAACTGGTATTTTTTCTTACTATGGAAGCTTTTGGTAAAGTGCATCCATCCCATCGAAATTATCATCAGTGGTATCAAATGACCGAAGAAGAGCGTATCCTCCATCGCCAGGATATGGCGGAGATTTATATTGCTACTGCCAGAAGATTTGAACATAGCGCCATCTTTCTCCATCCCAATCCAAACACAGAAGAGGAAACCCTTCGACTTATCGATTTAGTTCGTGAAAAATCGGGTGATAGATATTTCCTAATGTTGCACGGTGATGCTACCTATTCTATTCCTTCAGGCTCAAAGATGGCAGAATTCTGCTACAAATTAAAAGATGAACCTAAAAAAATAAAGGAAGAAGCAAAGCAAAAAGTTAATTTAGCTTTAGAACGTGCTGAACGAATCAGTAAACATGGAGGATTGGATGGCTTTGCTTTATGTAGCGACTATTGCCTGAATACCGGGCCATTCTTAAGTCCTCCTCTTTTCTCGGAGTTTGTTACCCCTTACTTAATAAAGTTAGTTGAAGGTTACCGTGACCTGGGGTTTTATGTTATCAAACATACCGATGGTAATATTATGCCTATCCTTGAGGATCTCTTAGAAGCTAATCCTCATGCATTACATTCTCTTGACCCTCAAGCAGGGGTTGATATTGCCGAGGTTAAACGCTTATGCGGAGATAGAGTCTGTTTAATTGGTAATGTAAATTGCGGAGCTTTACAAACGGGAAGTGATGAAGAAGTTATAAAATCGACAAGATATGCTCTCCAAAAGGGGATGCCCGGCGGGGGATATATTTTTTCTACCAGCAATTGCATATATACAGGGATGAAACTCTCTCGTTATGAACTTATGCTTAATGTCTGGCGGAAGGAGGGAAATTATCCTCCTATTTCTTAGCTTTTTTTATCAACTTCTTGCTCCATTTAAAACATCAAAGAGCCTGCCCGGAAGAATACCAACATTAATTCCTGTTAAATTTAAATTATGAATGCTGATTCCCTGTTTGACATTGGTAGAGAAGATTATATTATGTTAGTAATAAAAAGATGGGTAAGTAAGGGAGGTTTAACTAATGTATCAAGCTAAATTTTCAGCAGGGTTATGGTGTTACGGAAGGTGTATGGATAGATTTGCCACTGGTGGGTATGGACCAGCGGTCTCCCTGAAAGAGATGATAAATCGTGCCAGACAAACGCGGGGAATTAGCGGCATAGAAGTGCATTATCCTGACCATTTTCAGGATATAAACAAATTAAAGAATCTCTTAAAAGATAGCCAGCTCCACACTTCTTGTGTAAATGTCAATCTCTTTACTCCTCCTCAATTTAAACATGGTGCTTTTACCAACCGTGATAATAAAATAAGAAGGGAAGCTATTGATCTAACAAAAAGAACAGTAGAAGGAGCTAAACAGCTAAACTCCCCTTCAATAAATATCTGGTTGGGACAGGATGGTTTCGACTACCCTTTTCAAATAGATTACTATAAAAACTGGGAATTAATGATTCAAGCTATAGAGGAGGTAGCTAAAGAAGACTCTGAAATAATGATAGGGATTGAATATAAACTAAAAGAGCCACGAACTCATCTTACCATAGGAACTGTCGGTAAAGCTCTTTTAATTATAAAAGAGATAGGATTAGAGAATGTAGGAGTGGTAATAGACTTTGGACATGCTCTCCTTGCTAAGGAAAACCCCGCAGAGAGCCTCTGTCTTGTCTTGAGGGAAAAGAAACTGGTCAATATTCATTTTAATGATGCTTATGGCGACTGGGATGATGATATGATTCCGGGAGTAATTCATCCCTGGGAAACTGTAGAATATCTTTACTACTTAATTCATTCTGATTATCAAGGATGGTTAGGATTGGATATGTTTCCCTATCGGGAGGATCCTGTAAAAGCCTGCGAGATGGCCGTGGAGAATATTCAAGGGATGCTCGCTTTAGCACAAAAAATAAATCCTGAGGAACTGGAAGCCAGTCAAGAAACTATGGATGCGGTAAATACCCAAAAAATAATTCGCAGTGTTCTCTTTTAAGGAGAAAGAATGAAAGCTGCTGTATATTATGGTCCAGGAAAGATAAAGATAGAAGAGAGACCTCTTCCTGAACCAGCAAAAGGAGAGGTTCTCTTAGAAGTAAAGGCTTGTGCTATCTGTGGGACGGATGTGCGCATTTATTCTTTTGGACAGAAAAATGTAAAACCACCTCACATAATTGGCCACGAGATTTCCGGAATAATTAAAAAAATAGGAGGAGGAGTAAAAGGATATAAAGAAGGGGAGAGGGTAGTCTTGGTAACTTCTGTAGGCTGTGGAAGATGTGAATTTTGTCTTCAGGGGAGACCAAACATCTGCCCCGAAGTTAAAGCTATTGGGTATTTTTATTCAGGAGGTTTTACAGAATATATGATTGTTCCCGAGGAAGCCGTAAGCAAAGGGAATATTCTTAAAATACCAGAAAATTTATCTTTTATAGAGGCTTCTTTAACCGAACCCCTTTCCTGCTGTATAAATGGGCAGGAATATTTAAATATTAGTATGGCTGATACCGTAGTAGTTATAGGAGCCGGACCCATCGGATGCCTTCATGCTCAACTGGCAAAGGTCTCCGGGGCTACAAAAGTAATCCTTATCGACCTCTCTGAAGAGAGATTAAAATTAGCTCAAAGAATAGAAGTAGATACCTATATCAACGCTTCCCGGGAGAAGCCGGTAAAAAGAGTATTAGAAGAAACCAATGGAAAAGGAGCAGAGGTAATCATTACTGCCTGTCCTTCTCCTCAAGCTCAAGAAGAAGCTCTTTTAATGAGTAAAATTAGAGGAAGAATAAGTTTCTTTGGAGGGCTTCCTCACGAGCACTCTCACATAAGCTTCGATAGTAACATCATTCACTATAAAGAAATCTCAGTCTATGGAGCATTTGCTTCTTCTCATCTTCAATTTAAAAAAGCTTTATCCTTACTTGCTTCTAAAAAAATAGAGGCGAAAAGATTCATTACTCATAAATTTTCTCTAAAAGAAATTGAAAAAGGAATGAATATGGTGAAAGAGGGAAAAACCTTAAAAGCCGTAATAGTAATGGAGTAAAAAAATGAGCTTAGAAAATAGAGTAGCCATTATCACGGGAGCGGGGCAAGGACTGGGAGAAGCTATTGCCTTAAGGTTAGCAGAAGAAGGATGTAAAACAGTAATAGCTGATATTGATTTTGAAAAAGCAAAGAAGGTGGCTCAAAAAATAGAAAATATTTATGGGAAAGAATCCCTTCCTTTTAAGGTAGATGTTACTAAAAATGAGGAAGTAAAATTAATGGTAAAAAGAGCTGTAGAAAAATTCTCCGGTATTGATATATTGATAAGTAATGCAGGAATATTAAAATCTTACGAGATTACCCAGTTTCCCGAAAAAGATTGGAGAAAAATAATAGAAGTTAATTTGACCGGATATTTCTTGACGGCTAAGGAAGTAGCCAAAATAATGAAAAAGCAAAAAAGAGGAGTAATTATTCAAATAAATTCTAAATCCGGTAAAAAGGGTAGCTTATGGAATTCTGCTTATGCTGCTTCTAAATTTGGAGGTATAGGCTTTACCCAAAGTATAGCCTTAGATTTAGCTCCTTACAATATCCGGGTGAATGCTGTCTGTCCGGGAAATCTTCTCGATTCTCCTCTGTGGGTAAATAGTCTTTATGAGCAATACGCAAAAAAATGGGGAATTTCTAAAGAAGAGGTAAGAAAAAGATATGAGAGTAGGGTTCCTCTTAGAAGAGGATGTCAGTACGAAGATGTCACTAACTTAGTAGTCTTTTTAGCCAGTGATCAGTCTTCTTATATGACCGGTCAGGCTATCAATGTAACCGGGGGAGAAGAAATGAGATGAAGAATATACACTTAGGAGTAAATCTTTCCTTTGCTATGAATAGATATGTAGAGCCCGAGGAATGGGCAAAAATTGTGAAAGAAGAACTGGAGATAAAATATGTTCAGTTTTTTACTGACCTTCTGGATCCCTTTTTTTCTCCTTCTTCCTTCCGCTCTCGAATGTGCCAGAAAATAAAAGAATTGTGTGAAAAAAAATCTTTAAAGATTCACAGTGTCTTTACGGGAACTTCTCCCCATTGTTTTAATCTCCTTCTCCACCCCGAAAAGGAGATGCGTAAATTTGCTCTAAAATGGTATGGAGAGGTTATAAAAATGACTTCTCAAATGGGTTCTTCTGGTTTTGGGAGTTTTTTGGGCGCTTTTTCCCAAAAAGATTTGAACAATAAAGAAAGAAAAAAAGTCCTCACAGAAGAACTAATAGAGAACTGGCACTACTTAGCTTCTCTGGCTAAAAGAGAGGGATTGAAATTTTTACTCTTTGAACCTATGTCCTGCAAAAGGGAACCTCCCTCCACCATTAAGGAAACAAAATGGTTCTATCAGAAGTTGAATGAGCACTCTTCTCTTCCTTTTAAGCTCTGTCTGGATTTAGGGCATGGAAGAAAAACCTCAGGAGAAGCAGTAGATGATAATCCTTATGCCTGGTTGGAGGAATTTAAAGAGGATGGTTTAACCGTTCATCTTCAGCAAACAGACAGAATAGTTTCCCGTCACTGGCCATTTACTAAAGATTTTAATCAAAGGGGGATTATTAAAGCAGAAAAAGTAATAGATATTCTTAAAAATAATAAAGGAATCTATCTCTTCATTGAGATAAATTATCCTCCCTTTGAACCCTTTGATGAGTATATTAAAGAAGATTTAAAGAAATCGGTAGAATACTGGAAGAAAATCTTAAAAGGACATTTATAAATGAGTTTGCTGGGATTAGATATAGGAACCAGTGGATGTAAAGCGGTAGTATTTGACCTTGAGGGGAATATTCTTTCTCGAGCTTATCGGGAATATCCCCTTCTCTATCCCCGAGAAGGATGGATAGAACTGGACGCAAAAATGCTCTTAAACAAAATAGAAGAGAGCGTGAAAGAGGCAGTGAATAAGAATAGAGTTAAGAAAGATCCTGTAGAAGCTATTTCTATTTCCTCTCAGGGAGAGGCGTTTGTTCCTGTAGATAAAGAGGGAAATCCCTTAGCTAATATTCCCGTAAGTTTTGATACCCGCGGGGAGAAATTTTCCCGGTGGTGGAGAGAAAAATTAGGGGAAGAGAAAATTATGCATATTAGTGGAATGCCTATTAATTCTATGTTTTCTTTAAATAAGATGATGTGGTTTAAAGAAAATTCTCCCCGGGAGTACAAAAAAACCTGGAAATTCCTTTGCTTAGAGGACTTCCTTATTTTTAAATGGGGACTTCCGCCGGCTCTTGATTATTCCTTAGCTTCACGCACAATGGCTTTTAATATTCTTCAAAGAGAGTGGTCTGAAGAAATTCTTTCCTTAGCAAGAATAGATAAATCTCTCTTATCCAAAGTTTTTCCCTCAGGAACACCTCTGGGAAAAATATCTTCAAAAACAGCACTTCGCCTCTCTCTTCCCTTAGAGACAATAATGGTTACTGGAGGACATGATCAGGCTTGTGGAGCCCTGGGAGCGGGAGTAATGGAAGAAGGATTAGCTATGGATGCTACCGGAACGGTAGAATGTATTGCCTCGGTCTTTAAACAGCCGCGTCTTCATCAAAAAATGTTCCAGAATAATTTTAGTTGTTATCCTTATGTAGTTCCCTCTTTATATATCACCTTAGCTTTTAACTTCACAGGAGGAGCTCTGCTTCGGTGGTTTAGAGACACCTTAGCCAGCGAGGAAAAAGAAATAGCAAAAAGAACCGGTAAAGATATTTACTCTCTTCTTCTGGAAGAAGCCAGCGAAGAGCCCTCCCCTCTTTTCCTCCTCCCTCACTTTACCACAACCGGGACCCCCTATATGGATACTAAATCTACAGGAGTTATCCTCGGCTTTTCCTTAAATACAACAAAAAATGAATTAATTAAAGCTATCCTTGAGGGAATTTCTTTAGAAATGAAGCAAAATTTAACTCTTTTAGAGGAGGCAAAAGTTCCTATTTACGAACTTAGAGCCATAGGAGGAGGAGCAAAATCAAGAAAATGGCTTCAGCTTAAGGCGGACATTTATGGAAAAAAAGTAGTCTCTTTAAGAGTATCGGAAGCTGCTTGTTTAGGAGCCGCACTCCTTGCTGGAGTAGGAAAAGGTAAATATCGCTCCTTTAAAGAAGCAGTAAAAGAGACTGTAAAAATAAAGGAGAGTTTTTATCCCCAGAAAGAGAAAATGAAAATATATGAGGAAAAATTTAAAGTTTATAAAGATATTTATCCCACACTCAAAGATTTAAATCATAGAATTAAGAGTTTTGCGTTGCGCTAATCTATATAGTTTGGGAGGACTAATTCCATAAATAGAGAAGTGAAAGAGGAGGAAAAATTTGGAGCTTTACAAATTACCTGCCCATAAACTTCACCAATTGATTAAAAAAAGGGAGGTCTCTGTAGAAGAAGTAATTATTTCCCTGTTTAAACGCATAGAAGAAGTAGAGGATAAAATTGGAGCTTTTCTTTCTCTTGATAAAGAAGAAGCTTTAAAGGAAGCCAAAAAATGGGATAAAAGGCTCTCTCGGGAAGAAAATCCGGGAATATTAGCAGGAATACCCATAGCTATCAAGGATAATATCTGCGTTAAAAAAAGAGAGACTACCTGTGCTTCTCGTATCCTCAAAGGATTTTATCCTCCTTATTCGGCCACAGTCATAAAAAAATTAAAAGAGGCCGGATGTATCCTTATCGGGAAGACTAATTTAGATGAGTTCGCTATGGGTTCTTCTACAGAAAATTCAGCTTTTAAGATAACCCATAATCCCTGGAATTTAGAGACCATTCCGGGAGGGTCCAGTGGAGGTTCAGCGGCTGCTGTAGCCTCTGGAGAGGCCACTATGGCTCTGGGTTCCGACACTGGAGGCTCTATTCGTCAACCGGCGGCTCTCTGTGGGGTAGTAGGCTTAAAACCCACTTACGGAAGAGTCTCTCGATATGGATTGGTAGCCTTTGCCTCTTCTCTGGATCAAATTGGTCCTATTACCAAGGATGTTACTGATTGTGCTCATCTTTTAAAGGTAATTAGCGGTAAAGACGAACTTGACTCTACCTGCTTAGATTACCCTGTCCCTGACTATCCAAAGTTTCTTCTTCCCGATGTTAAAGGGATAAAGATAGGTCTCCCTGAAGAATATTTTATCGGCGGAATAGAAAAAGAAGTCAAAGAAAATATCTTAAAATCAGCCAAATTACTGGAGAAATTAGGAGCTCATTTAGAACAAGTATCTCTTCCTCATACAGAATACGCCGTGGCTACCTATTACCTCATTGCTACAGCGGAAGCAAGCTCCAATCTGGCCAGATATGACGGAGTGGGATACGGATACCGAACAAAAGAAGAAAAAAACTTAATAGATATGTACAAAAAAACCCGTCAGGAAGGATTTGGAGATGAGGTAAAGAGAAGAATAATGCTGGGGACATATGTGCTCAGTAAAGGATATTACGAGAATTATTACGGAAAAGCTCAAAGAGTGCGCACCCTCATAAAAAGGGATTTTGAGAAAGTTTTTCAAAAATTTGACGCCCTCATTACCCCCACTTCTCCCACAGTAGCTTTTAGAATAGGAGAAAAGATAGATGATCCTTTAAAAATGTATCTTTCAGATATCTTCACCATTTCTGCTAATCTTGCCGGAATTCCTGGTATTTCCATTCCCTGTGGGTTCGGTCGTAACCATTTACCGGTAGGAATGCAAATTCTAACCAAGGCTTTCAATGAAGAGATGCTTCTACGAATAGCCTATACCTATGAACAAAATAGGGTAAATAGTTAGAATATAAAAAAGGATAAAATAAAAATGAATAATAAAGAATGTCCCCTTATTACTGTAAGAGGAGAAACTCTCCCTGAAGCCTGGGAAAAGTCAGTGATAGCCTGCTGGGAAAAGGGCACAAGGATAAAGACTGAATACGATAAACCCACAGATCCTCCCAGCAGGGATTGCACAATGGTCATAGAGGTAACACACCCTTTTAAAGAACCCCGTTTACATCGAGCTTTCCCCGCGGGATTAGCCGACCTTGAGATCTACCGCCAGGAAGTTCTCTACGGAATTCATGACAGCTGGATTAATCCTGAAGAAGGAAAATGGGAATATACATATCACGAGCGTCTTTTTAATTACAAAACTGCTCACGATAAAAAGATTAACCAGATAAATTTCATTATTGATAAACTCTCGCAGGTTCCTTATTCTCGAAGAGCGCAAGCAGTTACCTGGAAATGCTGGAAAGACCCTAAATTTGATGATCCTCCCTGCTTACAGCGTCTCTGGTTCCGCATTTTCGCAAATTCTCTCCAACTCAATACTCACCTTAGAAGCAATGATGCCTTTAAAGCTGCCTTTATGAATATGTTTGTCTTCACAGAATTACAGAAATTAGTGGCCGAAGAGATAAGTAAAAAAAGAGGAGAGGAGATAAAAGTAGGTAAATATATCCATATTGCTGATAGCTTCCATATTTACGGGTCCTACTATGAAGAATTTAAAGGATTTCTTACTACCCTCAGGAAAAGAAGTTTTCAGGAGAGGACCTGGTCTTCTGATTTTGCCCGGGATTTTTTTGAAGAGGGAAGAAAAAGAATAGAAAAAGAAAAAAAAGATAAAGCTTTATGAAGAATGTATTAGTAACCGGGGGAGCAGGATTTATTGGCTCTCATATAGTAGATGGGTATATAAAGGAAGGATGGAGGGTAACCGTAGTAGATAATCTTTTTCGAGGAAAGAAAGAAAATCTCAATCCTCAGGCTAAATTTTATCAATTAGATATCCAAGATAAAAAATTGAGTAAAGTCTTCTCTAAAGAGAAGTTTGATCTCATTAATCACCATGCTGCCCAAATAGATGTTCGAAAATCAGTAGAAGATTCTCTTTTTGACGCAGAGGTAAATATTCTGGGAACTTTAAATCTCTTAGATAACTGTGTAAAATGGGGAGTAAATAAAATTATCTTTATCTCTTCTGGAGGAGCAATTTACGGAGAACCCTCCAGCTTACCGGTAAATGAATATTATCTTAAAAATCCTTTTTCTCCCTACGGAATTTCCAAACATACGATAGAACACTATCTTTATTATTACCGAGAAAACTTTGGAATAAATTTCGTCTCTCTTCGCTACGCTAATATCTATGGACCTCGCCAGGATCCTCTGGGAGAAGCAGGGGTAATCTCTATTTTTACCCAAAAAATGCTTAAAGGAGAAAAACCCTCTATCTTTGGAAATGGGGAGCAATTAAGAGACTATCTTTATGTAGAAGAAGCAGTGGAAGCAAACTTATTGGCTACCAAACTTATAGAAAAAATCAACAAAAAGAAAATAAAATCTCCTGATGATCTGGCTTACAATATAGGCACAGGAAGAGGAACCTCTGTAAATTCTTTATACAAGCTAATCTCAAATTTTATAAATTTTAGAGAAGAACCTCTTTATCTTCCTCCGAGAAAGGGAGAAATAAACAGAATATATCTTCAGGTAAAAAAAGCAGAAAAAGAGTTAGCCTGGAAGTCAAAAATAAATTTAGAAGAAGGATTAGCAAAGACTATAGAGTGGTTCAAAAAACATTATTAGCAGGAGGTGATTAAATTGGAAAATTTTATTCTATATAAAGAGCCACAAATTAATAACCCTTATTTAATTATAGGATTTAAAGGATGGCCCGATGCGGGAAAAGTAGCTTCGGGAGCTATAAACTATTTAAAAAATAAATTAAAGGCCGAAAAATTTGCAGAAATAAGAGCAGAAGAATTTTATGTCTTTACTTCCTCACGTCCTTTAACAAATATAAAGGAGGGGAAGGTTCAAGAATTAGAATTCCCTTCCAACCAATTCTTTTTCTGGAAAAATGAAAGCTCTACCCCTGATCTTATCCTTCTCATAGGAACGGAGCCGGATTTAAAATGGAATAAATATGTAAAACTCCTTATGGAAGTCATTCAAAAATTTATGGTGAAAAAAATTTTCACTTTTGGAGGGGTCTATGCTAACATTCCTTATAGCAAAGAAGTAATCACTATAGTAACTAACATTAAAGACCTTCATTTAAAAGAAATTCTCCGTAAATACGAAATGGAAACCGGAGAATATCAAGGTCCTGCTGGTATTCATACTCTTTTATTAACTGAATGCACCAAGAAAGGTATAGATATTCTCAGCCTCTGGGGCAATGCACCCTCATATATTGGAGGGATATGGAATCTGAAAGTTTCTTACGCTTTACTAAAAAAATTCTTAAAAATATTAAACCTGAAAGTAGACTTAGAAGACCTCAAGAAGAAGAGTGAAGAATTAAATAAACAAATAGATAAGATTATTGAGCAAAAACCTGAACTTAAAGAATATGTAAAAAAGCTGGAAGAAGAGTATGAATTAAAAAGACCCCCTCATCAGGATGAGCTTATCAAAGAGATAGAAAACTTTCTTAAAAAACACAAAAATTAAATAATAGAGGTTGAATCCAAGATAAAAAATGAGCAGCTAACATTTTGTCTTAATGGAACACCTTATCAAACCATTTAACTATATAACCAGGGTAGTAATTATTGGATTATTAAAAAATAACTTCTTTGTGCTCAATTTTGCGGAGATTGAGACTTTAGTAAAAAAATCTTGTCCCTTTCCAATTTCATTTCTTCTGGAGTTTGTTCTAATCTCAGAGATTATTCAAGAAATAGCTGCTCAAATTCATTTTGCCATTAACCATTTCTTAGCAGAGTTTACTAAATTTTGGGACAAAATTTATGAAAACAAAGAACTGGCAACAATTTGGAGAGCACCTTTTATCGCTATTATACGCTGACGGCGAAGGAACATTCACCTTATCTTTTTCTAATATTCCAAATCCAAACGATAACCTTAGAATGTGAAATACTAAAAAATATAAGGGTGGCAGTATAATCAAAGATATTATCCTCATACTTTTGGACCCTCTATTCCTGGTATTTCAACAAAAAATAGGATTGACCCAAAAATTACCCCGAATATTATAGTCGAAACTATTGAGTATTGGATTCGTTCTTTGCCCGTTTTATTTACCTTCTTATAAATTATATTCCTTTTTAAATCTTTTTATAGGTAGCCTGAAGCCGATTGCGTATAACGTTTTGCGAATAAAAAAGAAGTTGCCGAAGGTAATTTGAGGAAATCTTTAATTTTTCTTTTTATCCGCTGTTAGGCAAGGTGCTGCCCAAAGATTCATGTTCACCATGCAACCACTTTCTCAACACTTCTGCCTTCTCTATCCTACCCAACTTCAGATATGCCTGATATTCATATTCTAAAGAGAGTACAGGTACTTGCATTCCCTCTACTTCTATAACCCGCTTGTGGCGCTCCAAATCCACAGGGTTCTCCCAACTTCCATCCTCAAGACGTTTCTGAATATCTCCCATAATCTCCACTTTGATTCCGTCGATTATCAATTCACCGAAGTGCGCACGAATCCTCTCTGTCGAAGAAAACTCAACTTTTTTTGTTACGAAGTCAGAAAAATGGCGCTCAATTTCATAGGCTCCCCTTTTATCAGTCTGGATGTCGATGTCATTGGGTTCTACAGGCATACCTTGAAGCGCAAAACCGAGACTTCCTGTAACTACCCAGTTCACATTGGTGTCATTCAGTCGGCTGTATATTTTGTGCAGAACTATTGGTACGGCATGGATTTTCTTCATTTAATTATTCAGTCTTCTCCATAAAAGTTCCTTGCTAAACTTATCTGCTTTATCCCTTGTAATTCCTATCTCCTGAGTTAAATAGTTGACTATGGGTTTTAGTTTCCAGTCACTTTGGGAGGCTAACTTTCCAATTTGCCATATTGAACTATCTATTCTAAAAGAAGTAACTGTCTTATTTAATATGGTTGATACTTTTTTGCAAATTTTCCCCCAAACATTCCTTACAACGTCGTCTTTCACTTTTTCATTTTCTATTAGTCCTGAGATATATGAGATCCTCTTTACATGAATATCTACAGGAATGGGAATATCTTCTGGAAATCTTGCATAATCGTCGTAATATATTAAATGCACAAGGTCGAAAACCTTCATCGCCATGACTATTGTTTTCATCTCCATCTTTCTGCCTGTTACCTTAGACAGATCTTGCCAAAGTAAATAGGGTTGCTCTCTAAAAAGTTTATAATCGCTTATTATTTTTTGAGGAAGAAAGGAGGAAAATATTTTATTTAAACAGTTTCTTTTTTGATTATTTAACCTTGTATTTACTGGACAATCTAAGAATTCATAGACTGTATTTTTGATTGTATTTATACTCTCAACTTTCTTATTGTGAGCAATTTCTCCTAGCGTTTTCCAAAAGAGATAGGCATTACCAGCTAACTGATAATCTATAATCCCTGTACATACTGCCATAAGGGAAAGATAAGGATAATCTGCTTTTGGCTTCAATTTAGAAAAACATTGATATTCTGGTTCCTTTAAGTCGAACTGTATGATACCATTCCATCCGAGAGAAGCGAAAGTATTTGCTATTATTCCTATTCTATTAGTATTTATTCTATTAGTGTTTGCTCTTTGTTTTATCTCATAAGATTCCTTCGATGTCCGAATTACATTAGGCTTTTCTCCCAAAAATACTAAAGCTAAATTCTTAAGATTATTTCGAGGCTTTATTATTACTTGAAGTCCCTTTCCTTCTAAGATGCGTGGATTAAAAAATTTTATAAAAGATTTCATATGGGCATGTTCAGGTATTTTAGTACAGCCATTCTGGGTGAAAACGAGTTTTTCGTGCCAAGATGCATAACTATGTCTTTGTCCAATTTCTAAAAGATTTGATACATTAAATTCTACTTTACCTTCTTCTTTAACTTTATCTAAAATTTTTAGAACCGGATGTTCCTGAAAAAATTCATGCCAAAAAGAATCATATTTACTTGCCATTGCTTACTCCTTCAAACTTTTTCTATTTATTCGTTAACCTTTTGTCTAATTTACTCTTTTCCATAGAATTTGCCCACATTTTACACAGAAGGCGACATTTATTAGCTAATAGCCATAGAGCTTATCATAATCTATGCCAAATTCATTAGCGGCCCATTTAAGCCAATTATTCTCAAATTCTCTAGGGTTAACATTGAGTTCGTCTTGTAAAGCTTTAGCAAAGGATAAAGCAGAACTCTTGATAAGGTTAGTAACTGCTTTTTGCCCGTATTTCTCAATCATATATTTAACAAGATAGGCACCACCATAATATTCTTCACCAGCAATGAATATAAAGTAGCCTTCTCCTCTTCTCACCATGTCCCTTATTTTATCCAACTGTTCCCCATATTTTTGCAATATGTCAGGAGATGAACAAAATAATGAGAAGTATTCCGCAAATCCTTCGGAGAACCAAGATGGGACGGTATGGTATCTTTGAGCGAACAAATCTTGGTAAAAAGGAATATGCGCGTACTCATGGATAATATTTGATTTATACCACCGATCGTCCATCCATCGGTCAGTCTGGTCGGAAGGAGTCAGCATGTTTACCTCGTATTTCTTTGTATCGGTCCACATAGTAAAAGGCGGTCTAAAGTAGCTTTTACGATCGTATAAGTAAATAACTACTTTTTGGGGAAGCTTATGCGGATATTTTCCCGTGACAATTTGACGAGCATAATTAGCATAACCCAGGATTTTTTCAGCATCTTCTTTGTATCCTGGACGATATGCCACAATGAAATACTTACCCTCAAGTTTTTTCCATTCCGGACTTATTCCGACCCGAGGGCCTCCTTCCCATGGAGTTTCTAGTCGCTTGGAAATCTGCAACTGTCCCTTTCCATACTTAAGAGGGATCTTTAACGGAACCCCTTTTTTGACCAATGACTCTGCTAGTGAGCTGTCCACGCTGTCCGCTATGATGATTCCCCTCATCTTGCCTGTCTGAGGATCGCAAGCAAAACAAACTAAAGGAAGAGGATAATATCTAAGTTCACGATAGGGAAGAGGAAGTAACTCAGGGTATTTATCTCCTAACTCTTGGAGGTCCTTAAGGTCCGCAACCGATAATGGAGAAATCAGAAAAATGCTATCAGACTCTTTAATGTCTCAAAGATGCTTCTCTACCGCTGGTAATAATTCGTAACCACCTAAAAGACTGCCGCTGCGGCCAAATGATTGCCTTATCGTCTCCCAGAATTCTCTTCCTCCATTAGGTCTGCTCCGTCCCGAAACAATATATGGAGGACCTTGCAAGGTCCAGGTCTCATCTGATGCCTCCTCTGCCAGTGTAGCAACACTCACAAACAGAGCACAAATTAAACCTATTAAGAAAATATTCCAAAAGCTGGCTTTGCCTACCCTCATTTGCTATCACTCATCCCTATTTTTTTAAAGCCCTTTATAAGCTTAGATTTTTTATCTATTTCTATTTTATCTTGTTTTATTTCACTTTCCCCATCTTCTATTATCCCTGTTATTAATTCAGCAATAAGACTTATCCTTAAATAAAGATCAAGTATAACTGCTCCATATTTCAACGGCGTTATCCTCACAAGAAAAGAATCTTCCGGTAACGATTCTCTCCACATTTATAATTCTTCATTAAATTGCTTTATTTCTTCTTCACTAAGGATAGCCTCTGATTCTGGTTCTACCCTTTCCCGTATTTCAGCAATTCGTTTTCTTAGAAGCATTTTTCCCAATTTCACCTCACCTTCTCCCTCAACCCCCTTCCCTGTTCTAAACTTAGGCACCTTCTTTACCAGTATCTCCTCCCCTGTTCTCGGATTCCTTCCTCTTTTTGCTTTCCTTCTCTTTTAATTTCTGGTATTCTCTTTCCACGCTCATTGGCCCATGTAAAGGCCCATAAGCAGAGAGAAAGTGGAAAACTATTCCAATACCCCATCCACCGGCAGGGAACAAGAACCAGGGGAATTGTCTCGAGGTGAGAAAGTTTATGAGTGCAAGGAAAAAGATAACAACAATGTAAACTAATAAATGCCGTTTAAAATCGACCCTTTCCCGAGCAAGTCTTCTTAATTCCTTATCTTCCATATATTGCCTCCTCTATTTTACCTTCTCCCTCAAACCCTTGCCCGCTCTAAACTTAGGCACCTTTTTAGCCGGTATCCGGATAGTTTCTCTTGTCCGAGGATTTATTCCTCTTCTTGCTTTTTTCCCTATTACTTGGAAAGTTCCAAAACCAACTAAAGTAACTTTTTCTCCCTTAGATAGAACCTTTTTAACAGTGTCGGTTAGAGCATCAATAACATTCCCGGTATCCTTTTTAGTTAATCCTGTTTTACCGGCTGCCTCTTCTATTAATTCTCTTTTGTTCATTCTTTTCTCCTCATTTCCTTATTTTAGGCTTCCTTAAAGTCTTCATTTCTTTACTTACTCTTTTCCTTTCTCCAAAAACCCCTATGTAATGGACAGTTAATCCAGCTCCCCAAAAGATTATAGGAAATACCGGCCAGAAAAATCCACCTGTAAGAAGAACATATGCTGAGAAGACTCCATTTACCACAAAGAGTATTATGTACTATTGCTTTATTTGTTGGATGGTTCACATACACTACATAAGACATTCATTACCTCCTAATTTTTCTCTTGTAGGATTGTCAGTCCATTGTTAAACTCCCAAAGGTAATCCAACCTCTCTTGATAAATTTTAATTATTTCTTCCTCGTCTATAAACTCTAAAAGGTTTTCTTGGTTTCTTCCTTCAGCTGATTTAGTCCAGTTATAAGAACCGGTAAATAAAACTTTTCCATCTATAATGGCTATTTTATTATGCATTATTCCTGCGTGGATATCTAGAATTACATTTATTCCATTATTAAGAAAATATTGATATTTTGAATATTTACCTGCAGATTGTTGTTTATCCATTAAAATTCTTATTTCAACTCCTCTATTTTTTGCTCTGATTATCGCATTAGCTATAGGTTCATAGGTAAAAGAATACATAGCTATGTCAACATAAGATTCGGCGTTATTAATTTGTCTTATAATTTCCTTTGCCGCATTACCTTTAGGAGAGAAGAAAATTCTTATCTCAGAAAAACAAGGTAGGTTAATAGTTAAAATTAGAAATAAAACTAAAGGCAGAGAAATTAATTTATGTTTTATTTTCTACCACCCTAAAAAGTTTTTTGAATAATAGCTACTTTTGCTTTAAAACTAATAACTTTAGCTATTCTTCTCTTAAAATCCACCAAACCAAAAGATGGTAAATAACCTTTTTTATCCTCTGATTTTAGATGCCCAGGATTTAAAATTAAAACCCCTTGTCTTTCTTCAATTTTTGGAATGTGGGTATGACCAACCCAAGCCATATCAACTTCTTTTTTAGTTATTATTTCTTCTGGCTTTAAATCTTCAGGCAGATCGTTTTTATGAGAAATTTCGGTATGGCTAATTAAAATTTTCTTTTTATTAAAGGTTTCAATTAATCTATTTGGAATTTTGGGATCTTGATAATAAGAACTAAATACACCCGGGACTCTGATTAATTTTACCTTAAACTCTTCTAAAACCTTAGTATCATCCCAGTTATCTCCTAAATGGACCAAAACACTAACTTTCTCATTCTCAACAAGCCATTTAGCGGCCTGTTTTAAATTTTCTGTATTTCCATGGCTATCACTTAAAATACCCACTTTCACTCTTAACTCCTACTTAAGCATCTTCAACCTCTCTTTTTCTAAACCCCCGGCAAGATTTACAGTAACAGCAGTTTTTCCTATTCCACCTTTTTGATTTGCAACTAATATTATTCTTGGCTTCGATACACCTACTCCTTTGAGCGTATTTATTTTTTCTGGACTACATATTGGCCTTCTTTTAAAAACTGGGATAAAGCATCTTCTGAAATTCGCCATTCACGGTCTAATTTTATCCCCTGAATCTTACCTTTTTTAAGGTAATTTCTTATAGTCTCGGGATGTACCTTTAAGAGCTCCGCTACTTCTGTAACTGTAAAGTATTTGGTCATAGTTTTTATCTCTGTCTAATAAATCATCAATAATTTACTTTAAAGATACCAAATAATATAATTTATGCCAAGCTTTTCTAATTTTAGTCAAAACAGTCAAAAAGCTACACTATATTCACTACTGCTACACAGGAGAATTTTTTACTAACTTAAGATGATAAGAATGTTTACTGTCAGCGGACAGCTCTTTAACAATTTCAAGTTTTTCTACGAATCAACATTAACCCATTTCAGAAAATTTTTCAAACAAAAGTTCTCTTATTTGGTGGCAAATTCTTTTTTGAAAGGAAAAGCCCAGCCTTATTATTAAAGCCGGGCTTGAATGAGTTAATGAACTATTGTATTATCTTTAGCGCAATTTTGCTACAGCCTCTTCGGCAGCATTTACAATCTGATAAACTAATGGTGATGCTGTCAGTATAGGGTGGGTGCCTATCTGGGCAACGGCTATCTCATCCGCTGTCATTCCGCCAGCGATAGCCTGAGCCATAATATTGGTAATCTCACCTGCGGTTCCTCCTCCACAAACCTCACCACCTATCATTTTTCCTGAACTTCGGTCAAAGATAAGTTTAACCCGCATTTTCTTAGCTCCGGGCATTGCCCCGGGATGCTTATCCACTGCCGCTGCTTCTCCAGTAACTAAGTCAAAACCTAAGTTCTTGGCTACTTTCTCTGTGAGTCCAGCTACTCCCACAGCAGTATCAGCAATCATAGTTGCGAATACACCTATAGTGCCCTGGTTTCTACGCCACCGTGGCTGGAAGAGATTAGCCCCAGCGATTCTAGCCTCTCTGGTGGCTACTGAGGCGAGGCGAGTGGCAACTGGCTTACCGGTGAAGAAGCAGAACTTCTCAGCACAATCGCCAATGGCGAAGATATTAGGATCATTAGTTACCATATACTGGTCAACCCATATCCCTTTCTGTTCACCAATCTTCAGCCCAGCATCACGGGCTAACTCAGTGTTAGGGACTACACCTATAGCTAGAATTACCACATCTGCCTTAAAACGCAGTCCTTTATCACACTCCACATACTCCGCCTTCGTATCACCAACAATCGATTTTACCCGGCATGTGGTATTCACCTGGACCCCGGTTTCGCTCAGCCTATCTTCGACTCGAATGCAGAAATCTTCATCGCAGTTCAACATGAGGCAGTGCTCTAGTAACTCAATAATGGTTACATTAAGGCCCATCTTGCGAAACTCGTCGGCAAATTCAGCCCCAATGAAACCACCACCAACGATGACTACGTCCTTAGCTTGCTTTAGAACCTCCTGCAATTGCTGAAGATAATCTATGTCCTTTCTTATGGTAAAAACATTCTCCAAATCA
>JAGGVN010000016.1 GCA_021158005.1 Candidatus Aerophobota bacterium
TATTGCATTAAAGCCCGGTCAAAGTATTGCTGATGTGGGAGCAGGGGGTGGCTATTTTACATTAAGATTTGCGGAAATAGTAGGGAAGGAAGGTAAAGTTTATGCCGTTGATACAAATTCAGAATTTTTGCAATTTATCAAAAGCAAGGCTAAAGAAAAAGGTCTTAATAATATTGTCACCATCTTAACCAAAGATAAGCTGGATTTGCCCGAAAATAGTTTAGATTTTGTATTTATGAGAAATGTCACTCATCACATACCCAATCGGATCCAATATTTTAAAAATCTAAGGCGATTTTTAAAATTGAATAGCAGAATCGCCATCATAGAGTATAAGAGAGGTAAATTTTTCACTTTTCGGGGGCTATTTGGACACGATGTTCCTAAGGAGACTATTGTGGGTGAAATGAAAGGGGCTGGCTATGTGCTGGAAAAAGAATTTGATTTTTTACCAGAACAGCATTTTACAATTTATTTAAAGCGATAGGATTAATTTATGAAAGCTTGCTTTGTTGCCTCTTCGGAATATTTCGCCTTCCTCGTTCATCCTGGCCCATTTACTACATTTTCTTGACAGTCATCCCTTTTTTTATAAAATTAGTTTAAATGATTCTTACTGTTACTCTTAATCCTACCGTAGACCGAGTTATAGAAATTCCTGATTTTCGGATAAGTAGAGTCAATAAAATAAAAAGAGAAAGGATAAGAATAGCTGGAGGTAAGGGAATAAATGTTTCTCGAATGGTGAAAATTTTAGGAGAAGAAACTCTGGCTACCGGCTGGATAGGAGGAAATAATGGTAGATTTATAAAAGAGAGTTTGAAAAGAGAGGGAATATTTACCGATTTTGTAAAAATAAGAGAAGAAAATAGAGTTAATATAACCATATTGGATCCGGTGAAGAGGGGTGAAACTCATTTAGTAGATAGAGGTCCCCGGGTTTCTCCAGAAGAGATAGAGACTCTCAAGAAAAAATTGAGGAAATTAAGGAAGAGAGTAAAAGTAGTAGTTTTTTCTGGAAGTGCTCCCCGGGGAGTAGGGAAAGATATTTATTATTTCTTAATCAGAGAGTTTCAAGAAGATAAGATTGTTACTATTTTAGATACCAGTGGGGAATATCTGAAGAAGGGATTAAAGGCTAATCCTGTGATGGTTAAACCTAATGAGGAAGAGGCTGAACAGTTAGCGGGAAGAAAAATGAATCTAAAGGAGTTGATTTGCTGGGGAAGATCCTTAGGAAGAGAAAATCGAATAAAAATAGTAGTCATCTCCAGAGCCGAAAAAGAGGTTATAGTTATAAAAGAGAAAGAGAAGGTTCTGATAATTGATCCTCCCCTTATAGAGCCTCTAAACGCTGTAGGGGCAGGGGATGCTTTAGTAGCGGGATTTGCTGTAGGTTTAGCGAGGAAAGAAAAGATTGAAAAAATTTCCTCTTTGGGTGTAGCAGCAGGAGCAGCAAGTGCAGAATCAGGAAGGGAATCTTTTCCTTCTTTAGAGAGAATAAACGAGTTAACAAAAAGAGTAAAAGTGAGAAATTTTTGGAGTCTTAAAGATTACGAGAAAATAAAGTGAGGTAGGAGATGGAGAATAAAAAAGCTAAGAGAATAAGTTATAAAAAGAAATATTTAGAAATTAAAGAAAAACTTGAGAATTTAAAGAAGGAGCTTGCTTCTACTGATGAGGAAGCAAAGGAATATCTGGATTATCTTAAGCGTTTAAAGGCAGAATTTGAAAATTATAAAAAACGAGTTTTAAAAGAAAGAGAGGGAGTAAGAAAATTAGCTAACGAAAATTTAATCCGTCAATTTCTTCCAATTATGGATGATTTAGAGAGAGCTATAAATTCTGCAAAAGAAACGAGAAATATTAATAGTTTAATAGAGGGAATTGTTATGATTTTAAATCAGTTAAAGGAGATACTTAAAAAACAGGGAGTAGAAGAAATTGAAGCAAAAGGAAAGGAATTTGACCCTTATCTTCATGAAGCTGTTCTTGAATTAAGATCAGATAAATATCCGGATAATTTTGTGGTGGAAGAGATGCGTAAAGGATATAAATTAAATAACCGAATTTTAAGACCAGCTATGGTTAAAGTAAATAAAAGGAATCCAAAATAAAATAATCATAAATAAATTGATTAATTAAGAAAACAAGGAGGTTCTTCGATGTCTACTAAAAATAGAAATAGAAGAATAATTGGTATTGATTTAGGAACCACTAATTCTTGTGTAGCGGTGATGGAAGGTGATGAGCCTTCTGTAATTCCTAATGAGGAAGGGGGCAGGACCACTCCTTCAGTAGTAGCTTTTACTGATAGAGGAGAGATGTTAGTAGGGGGTCCGGCTAAGAGACAGGCTGTCATTAATCCCAAGAACACCATCATTTCTATAAAGAGATTGATGGGGCGCAGGTACGACGAAGAGGCGACAAAGGATGCAAAGAAAAGACTCTCTTATGAGATAGTTAGAGATTCTCAAAATCGAGTTAAAGTAAAAGTAAATAAAGGCGAATATTTACCTCAGGAGATATCAGCTCGTATCTTACAGAAAATGAAACAGACAGCAGAAAATTTCTTGGGGCACAAGGTAGACCGAGCAGTGATTACTGTTCCTGCTTATTTTAATGATGCTCAGAGACAAGCTACTAAGGATGCAGGGACTATTGCAGGATTAAAAGTAGAGAGAATCATTAATGAACCTACAGCAGCGGCCATGGCTTATGGGCTGAACAAAAAAGGGGAGAAGAAGATAGCTGTATATGATCTTGGAGGAGGAACTTTTGATATCTCCATTTTGGATATTGGCGAAGGAGTTATAGAAGTTTTATCTACCAATGGAGATACTTACCTGGGAGGAGATGACTTTGACCAACGAATCATGAACTGGCTTGCGGATAACTTTAAGAAAGAGCAAGGAATTGACTTAAGGAATGATAAGATGGCTCTCCAGAGATTAAAAGAAGCCGCCGAGAAAGCAAAATGTGAACTTTCTTCTACGATGGAAACACAGATAAATCTTCCTTTTATTACTGCGGACCAAACAGGGCCAAAGCATTTAAATGTCACTTTGACCCGGGCAAAATTAGAGCAGTTGACGGAGGACTTAATTGAAAAGACTCTTGAGCCTTGCAAGCAAGCTTTAGCGGATGCTAAGTTGAAACCGGAGGATATTAGTGAAGTTATTCTTGTTGGTGGTCAAACCCGTATGCCTCGGGTTCAGGAGGAGGTTAAAAAATTCTTTGGAAAAGAACCCCATAAAGGAGTGAATCCTGATGAAGTAGTGGCTATAGGAGCAGCTATTCAGGGAGGTGTTTTAGCTGGAGAAGTAAAAGATATTCTTCTTCTTGATGTTACTCCTCTTTCCCTGGGAATTGAAACCTTAGGGGGAGTTTTTACTAAACTTATTGAAAGAAATACCACTATTCCTACCAAGGAGAGTAAAATATTTACTACTGCCGCAGATGGGCAAACAGCCGTTGATATTCATGTCCTCCAGGGAGAGCGTCCTTTAGCCAAGGATAACCGAACTCTGGGAAGATTCCAGCTTGTGGGAATTCCTCCCGCTCCCCGGGGTGTTCCTCAAATTGAGGTTACCTTTGACATAGATGCTAATGGAATTCTCAGTGTTTCTGCTAAAGATAAAGGAACAGGCAAAAAGCAAGCTATTACCATCAGGGAAACGGGAGCTTTATCCGAAGAGGAAAGAGAGAGGATGGTTAGAGAAGCTGAGGAACATGCAGAAGAAGATAGAAGAAAACGAGAGGAGATTGAGGCTAAAAATGAAGCTGACAATGTGATCTACTCTACAGAAAAAGCTCTCAAGGATTATGGAAGTAAAATAAGTGATTCCGAGAAAAAGAATATTGAAAGTGCTCTTGAAGACCTTAAAAAAGTAAAAGATAAAGGCAATCCTGATGAAATTAGAGAAAAGATTAAGAAAGTGAGCGAAGTCTCTCAGAGATTGGGTCAGGCAGTATACGAGGAGATGGCTAAAAAAGGAACAGAGCAAAAAGGGAAAGCAGAGCAAAGAGAAACCAACAGAGAAGCGAAGAAAGAAGAGAAAAATAAAGGGGAAGATATAAGTGATGCTGATTATAAAGTAGAATAATAAAGATGTAGGTGAGGGAGATTGGCCAAAAAAGATTATTATGAGATTTTAGGAGTTTCTCGGGATGCTTCCCCTGAAGAAATAAAGAAAGCTTATCGACAATTAGCTATTAAATATCATCCCGATAGGAATCCTGATAATCCCAAGGAAGCGGAAAGGAAATTTAAAGAAATTTCTGAAGCATATAAGATTCTCTCTGATCCGGAGAAAAGGAAGATTTACGATCAATATGGACATGCGGGATTAGAAGCAGAAGGTGTAGGGGCAGGAGCAGGATTTAGTGGGTTTGATTTTGATCCATTCAAGGTATTTGAAGAGGTTTTTGGAAGGAGTTCTTTTGGAGAAGGTTTTTTTGGAGAGGATATTTTTGAGGATTTTTTTGGAAGAAGAACTCGTCCCCGTTCTAAAGAAGCTCGTCCGGGAAAAGACCTCCATTATGTAGTAAAGATTTCTTTCGAAGAGGCTGCTTTTGGGGTAAAAAAAGAACTTCAAATTCCTCGATATGAGAAATGCGAGATTTGTGGTGGAAGTGGAGTTGCTCCTGGTTCTCAATCAGAAATTTGTCCAACTTGTAAAGGAAAAGGTTACATAGAAGTAACTCAAGGGTTTTTCTCTATCTCCCGGACATGCACTCGCTGTCAGGGAAGAGGCACTATCATAAGAAATCCTTGTAAGAATTGTCGGGGCACGGGAAGAGTTTATCGCACAAGAAGAGTTAAGGTGAATATACCGGCAGGAGTAGATAATGGCTCTCGTCTTCGATTAAGAGGAGAAGGGGAGGCAGGAGTAGGAGGGGGACCTCCGGGTGATTTATATCTTACTATCAAGGTAAACTCACACCCAATCTTCAAAAGAGAAGGAAATAATATTATTTGTGAGGTCCCCATAACTTTTTCTCAGGCGGCTTTAGGAGGAGAAGTAGTAGTCCCTACCCTTGAAGGAAAGGTGAAAATGAAAATCCCTCCAGGAACGCAAACCAATAAAATCTTCCGCCTTAGAGGAAAAGGCATTCCCCATCTTCATTCCTATGGTCGGGGAGATCAGTGGGTAAGAGTGATTGTAGAAACTCCCGTAAACTTAACCAGGGAGCAAAAAGAACTTCTTAAAAAATTTGATGAGTTAAATCACGGAAATGGTCAACCCCGAATTAAGGAATTCTGGAATAAAGTAAAACAAATTTTTGGGGGCACATAGAGCTTTGGGAATAGCGAAAGTAAGAAGAAACCTTGCAACTTCTCCTAGTTTTTACATTAAGGAATTTTTCGAAGTGAAGGAAGTATTAATAAATGTGGTGATAAAGCGGGATTAACAGATTTTATGCAAAGAACATTACGGCTGATAAATTTGATAACCTGGTTAAAGAGGTTTTTTATAAAGTCTTTGGATGGGTAGGTGCGGGAGGGTATATTACGCCTGCACCTCGTGGATAAAACTCGGGGAAGATCCGGTAGCATTTCCAAATTATTGGATAATCTGTCGTTGTGAGTTATAAGGAAATCTTAAGGTGAACATTTGGAGAGGTAAAGGATACCTCTTCAAATTGTGGTTATTGTTGAGGAATATCTGGCGAGATTATGAAGAAAAAATTGATCGATTTATTTCTCAGGGAAAGATTTAGATTTACGGAAGAACAAAGAGCAAAATTGGGACTTGAGGACGGAGTTTATATAGTTCTGGCGAGATACTATTGGCCGGAAGAGGTTGTGGTGACTTTAGTAGGAGATGAGGAAAAACGAGAAAAAATTAGAAGATTATCAGGAAAACTTTTAGTAATTCCTCAACACTAAAGAGAGTAATAGGTAAATATTCTTAAAATACGCAAGATATAAGTGAGGTTGGGGTTTATTCCCAACCAGGTAGCGTGGGAGTTCATCTCTGACAAAGGAATGATGCAGTTCTCGTTGCGAGACGAAGCCAGAGTAATCCCAATACAGAGAAATTTAGAGAGAGTAAACCATGCGTTAATAACCGGGAAATAGTAGTGATAAAATGGATAAAATTAAATTACCCTATATCCCCACAAATAGTCCTAAAATAGCTTTTGCTACTCTGGGTTGTAAGGTTAATCAATATGAGACTCAACTTTTGCGGGAGAAATTTGAAAAGATCGGTTTTACTCCTGTTCCTTTCAGTCAAGAAGCAGATATATATCTTATCAATACCTGCACAGTAACCCAGAGAGCAGATCGAAAGTCACGGGAATTAATAGCAAAAGCAAGAAAAAGAAAGAGAGGAGCTTGTCTTATAGTAACGGGGTGCTATGCAGAAGCTGAAAGTAAAAAACTTGAAGAGAGTTTCCCTGGTCTAAACTTTATAATTGGCAATAAAGATAAGTTAAAGATACCCCAATTTTTTGGTGGTAAAGAGAATAAGAGGGAGGCTTTTTCTTCTATTCGGTATTTTTATGGACATAACCGTGCTTTTATAAAAATAGAGGATGGATGTAACCAGTTTTGTAGTTATTGTCGGATTCCTTATGTGCGGGGAGAAAAGATTAAAAGTCGCTCTATTAAAGATATTCTTTCGGAAATCAAAAACTTAATTAGTTCTGGTTTTAAAGAAATTGTGCTCACAGGGGTAAATTTAGGGCTTTACGGTAAAGACAGAGGTGCGTCTTTAGTAGATTTACTGAAAGAAATAGAGTTACTCCAGGGAGAGTTTCGGGTAAGGTTAAGTTCTCTTGAGCCTCATCTTCTCACAAAGGAGCTGGTAACTTTTATGGCTGAATCTTTAAAAATTTGTCCTCACCTGCATCTTCCTTTGCAAAGCGGAGATGCTTATATTCTTGAAAGAATGGGGAGAAAATATTCTCCTTCTCAATATCAGAGTTTAGTGGAAATAATTAGAGAAGAGATTCCTTTTATAGGTTTGAGCACCGATGTTATGGTAGGTTTTCCCGGAGAAGAAGAGGAACATTTTCTTAACACTCTTCATTTTGTTCAAAGGATAGGATTTAATCGAATCCATATATTTACATTTTCTCCTCGTCCTGGGACCCGGGCTTATTCAATGAGGCCTCTGATAAATGAAGAGGTAAAAAGAAGACGAGCCAAAAGGTTAAGGGAAATAGCTAAAAATTCATCCCGAAAATTTATCTCTCGTTTCCTGGGCAATACCTTAGAAGTGCTTGTTGAAGGAAGGGATAATTCTAAGGAGGATTTACTTAGTGGATATACCGAGAATTATATTCGAGTATTTTTAAAAGGAGATGAGAAATTGGAAAATAAGATTGTGAGAGTAAAATTGACAGAGGCTTACGAAGGATGGGCTCAAGGAGAGTTGGTATGATAAAATTTCCTCGAAGATTAAAGAAATTGAGCAATGAGGAATATGAGAAAATTTTAAGAAGGTCCCGGATAAAAATAGAGGAGACGATGAAGGTAGTCATTCCTGTAGTGAAAGAGGTAGAAGAAAAAGGTGATGAAGCAATAATAAAGTATACAAAGAAGTTTGACGGGATTAGTTTAAAGAAAGAGGGAATTCTTGTTAAAAGAGAAAAGATAAAAGGAGCTTATAAGAGAGTAGATCCAGAAGTTTTAGGAGCTTTAGAGAGGATGCAAAAGCAGTTAGAAGATTTTCATATTCGGCAAAAGAGAGATAACCTTATCTTTTATAAGTCTTTTCCCAACGGAGGGGAATATCGAGTGGGGCAGAAATTTGTTCCCTTAGAGAGTGTCGGAGTATATGTTCCTGGAGGAAAAGGAAAGTATCCCTCTACAGTAATGATGGGGATAGTGCCGGCTAAGGTAGCCGGAGTGAAAAAGGTTATCCTCGTCAGTCCTCCTTCACAAAATGGTGAAATACCTGATGTAGTGATGGTAGCGGCAGATATAGCGGGGGCTAACTATCTTTTTAAAGTAGGAGGAATTCAGGCAATAGCCGCTTTAGCTTATGGAACCCAGACTATTCCTCGGGTCGATTTGATAGTAGGTCCGGGTAATATCTATGTAACTGCCGCAAAGGCCTACTTATCCAGTATGGGCAAAATAGCTACAGATTGTCCAGCAGGACCCAGTGAAATTCTCATTATTGCTGATGAATCAGCAAATTCAGAATATGTGGGCCAGGATTTACTTTCTCAAGCAGAACATGACGAAAATGCCTGCGCAGTTTTGGTGACTTCATCAGAAGAATTAGCCCGGAATGTTTATTTATACTTAAAAGAAAAATGTCCCGGGAGTTTAAGAAGAGAGATAATAGAAAAATCGCTAAGAAATTATGGCGCTATCTTAATTGTAGACAATTTAGAGGAAGCAATTAATTTTGCTAATGAATTTGCTCCCGAACATTTAGAAATAATGACGGAAAAACCGGAGAAGGTATTAGATAAGATAAATAACGCAGGCTCAGTTTTTCTGGGTGATTTTTCTCCGGTAGCTGCCGGAGATTATCTTACAGGAACCAACCATATTTTACCTACAGGAGGCACAGCTAAGAAGTTTTCTGGAGTATCCGTAGATACTTTTTTGAAGAAAATTACCTTTCAATCTTTATCGAAGAAAGCCTTAGAGTTTATAAGTAAAGATATTATGACGCTTGCTTCCAAGGAAGGACCTTTCGAAGAGCATCTTAAGGCAATTAAGGTAAGAGTTTAATTTTTTCCGGAGTAATAAACCCGTTGGCCGAGATAGAATTTTGTGAGGGGAGTAAATTAAAACCCGATAAGTTTATAAAATTATTTTAATATTGGATTTTATATTTGTATCCTTTTTTAAGAGAACTTTTAGCCTCCAGAAATTTTGTTAAATACTGTCCACAGTTACTACCAATGTAGTTTTCTTCGAGCTCGCCAATACTTAGGATAACCTCATACCCGGATTTTTGTAGTCTTTTAATCACTTCATACTTTCCGTCATTCTGGTAAGGATCAATATAAGAAGAGAGTTTATTTTTTAATACTTGATAGGTGGGATTTAAGGGAGTTATTTTAATTAAGAAAGTCTCCGGGTCAAAGTATTTAGAGAGGACATCCGGTTCTAAGGGTATTCCTTTTATAAGAGCAAAGTTTAAAGTTATCTTTCTATCGTTATCTCCGTAGAACTCCTTCCCGTAATCAGCAATTTTTGCAAAATCCCATTTTTTTACAGGAATCAGCCAGTTTCTTAAATTCTCATCTGTAGTGTGTATTGAAAACTGAAGCTGGAAATGCCCATTTTTATATAATCTTTTCTTTATTTGGAGAAGTTTCTCAAAAAATTTGTCTCTCCCCTGGGGGGCAATGGTAGAGAGAGAGGGGATTAATCCGGGAGCCTGGTAGCGTTGGGGAAGTTCGTTAAGGACATCGAGGACATTTGGATTAAGGGAAGGTTCACCCATTCTGGCAAATTGGATTTTAAACTTTTCCACAGGGACGATCCCGGTGGGGAATCTCCTTTTTATTAAATAATCTATCTGAGTAAATAACTCTTCTCGAGAAAGTTTTCCTTTATATTTACCACCGGCATCACACATAAGACATTTTACCGGACAGCCAAATAGAGAGGATATTATTAAGACCCATTTTTTTCTGCGAGGAAGAGGGGGTTGGATTGATTCTACAAATTCTACAAGTTTCCCCTTTTGTATTTCTGCAATATAAACCATAGCGATATCCTCTCTACCTGCAGAAGCAATGATTTTCATCATTCACTCCTTTTAGTCTCTGGTATATTTTCATTCCTGTATAGATTCCATTTCCTACAGCAATGGCTGTTTGTCTGAATATTCCATTTTTTACATCACCCACAAAGTAGAGTAATCCTTTATTTTCCATATCTGAGCTCTTTTTCTTTAATGTTTGCGAAAAATAGGAAAGTTCCGGTTCTCTTCCTATAGCAAATATAACATAATCTGCAAAAAATTTCAAGTTATTTTTACACTTAAGGATTAATTTTCCTTTATTATCTGAAATTTTAGAGATTTTTATCTGTTCCCGATAAGTAACCTCAGGTAAACTTCTTATCTTTCTCCAGAGTAAAGGGAGACATTTTAACCTCTTGCTTCTATTAAGAATAGTAATTTTATTGTTTTTTGCAAGATTTAAGGCGTAATCGAAGGCAGCATCTCCTGCCCCTATGATGATTATTTGCTTTTTTTTTACTTTCAAAAGAGGATAAACTTCGTAGAAGATTTTATTCTTAGCATTTTCAGAGATTTCAAAATGGGTAGGTCTTTTAGGTTTGGTTCCGGAAGCAATTACTACTATTGAAGAGTAAAAAAGTTTCTCTGGTGTTTTCAGAAGAAATATATTGTTAGCATAATCGAGTCTCTTTATCTCTTCATAGAAGATTTTTAGAGACAGATTTTTAAGTTGTTTCTTAAAAAGTTCTATAAGATTTAATCCTGAAATACCCTCAGGGAAACCAGGGTAATTTTCTACTAAATTAGCATTTTTAAGTAGACCCCCTACCTCTCCTTTCTCAAAAAGCACAGGATTTATTCCATAGCGTTTAAGCTGAATGGCAGTAGAAATTCCTGCAGGACCTGCTCCAATAATAGCTACTTTTTCAGTTTTCATTTTTAAAA
>JAGGVN010000107.1 GCA_021158005.1 Candidatus Aerophobota bacterium
TACCAGCACCAGCTATTATTAAAACTATTCCAAGGCTAATAAGAAGCCAAAGTAGAATTACCTCAGCTATATACCATTTGAGCTGTCTTTGAACTATTTTGTCTATTGTTTTATCTACCATTTTTAGCTTTTTGTTTGCCCCCGCTACCGATTTTCTGTAATTTATCCTACCTTATCTTTCAGGTTCTTTCCTGGTACAAACTTAGGAACTTTCCTGGCTGGTATCTGGATAACATCTTTTGTTTGAGGATTTACTCCCTTTCTTGCTTTTCTCTGCATAACTTTAAATGTACCAAAGCCAACTAAAGCTACCTTCTCCTCCTTAGATAAGGAATCTGTTACTACCTCAATGAAAGCATCAATAACATTTCGAGCTTGTTTTTTGGTTATTCCGGTCTTGTTTGCTACCTCAGAGATGAGCTCTTGTTTGTTCATCCCTGCCTCCTATTTTTATATGAAAGTTTTTTAACCTTACTTTGAATAACTTATACTCTGTGTGCGGGGGCAAACACCACCTATAATAAATATCTCTGGCTCTTTCCTACCAAATATATACTACTTCTTTTTTATTATGTTAATTTTCATCATTATAAATTTAAATATTCAATCGACATATTCTTTAAAAGATTCACAGCAGACTTTCGTAGTCATTGTAGACAGTATATGTACTTCAGGAACAACTCTTATTCCTCTTAAATTTAAGTTTGGTCAAAAAATTAACCCATTCTTTAACTTACTGACCCAGAGAAAGATTTACATAGATTATTTCGTTGATTTTGATGTGATTAAGCTATTTTCTTGACATAATGAGATTTATAATTCCCTATAGATCAGCATTTTGGTTTAATTTTGTCAACAAAATTTGCTTGACAAAAAAATAAAACATGATAATTTGAAATCGATACCAAATAAGCTATTCTTTTTTTAATAAGAAAATTATCAGATTTTTAATATCGATACTAAATAACGCAAATGTCTCATATAACTCTTGATGATGTAGCAAAGGTGTCTGGATTTTCTAAAAGTACGGTTTCTCGTGTCTTAAGAAATGATCCAAATGTTAATCCTATTACTAAGGAGAAAGTAGAACAAGTAGCCCAAAGGCTTGGGTATATACCTAATATAGTAGCAAGAAGTTTAAGATCTAAAAAAACTACTACCATTGGAGTCGTGATTGCTGATATATGCAATCCTTTTTTTCCTAGTGTTGTCAGAGGAGTAGAGGATGTAGCCAGGGAAAAGGGGTATAGTATTATCCTCTGTAATACAGATGAAAAATATGAAAGGGAAAAAGAGGCTTTAAATACTCTAATCCAAAAAAGAGTAGATGGTTTACTTATCTCACCGGTACAGAAAAAATTTGATGATCTTTTAGAGCTTAGAAGACAAAAAATTCCTTTCGTTTTAATAGGGCGACATTTTGACCCTCTTGAGATGGATCACATTGTTACTGATGATATAAGAGGAGCTTTTATGGCTACGGAATATTTGATAAAAAAAGGGCACAAAAAAATACTTTTCATAAATGGTCCTTTATATACATCATGTGCTAGAGAGAGAATGGCGGGATATAAAAAAGCACTTGTGGAGAATAATATTAAACTCGATACTAAGTTATTGAAGGAAGGGGCTCTTAAAATGGAGGATGGTTACAGAGTAATAAAAAAAGCAATCTCATCTAAATTAGATTTCACTGCCGTTTTTGCTTTTAGTGATCTTGTAGCCTTCGGAGTAATTAAAGCTTTAAAGGAACAAGGACGCAAAATGCCTGACGATGTAGCTGTGGTTGGTTACGATAATATTGATTTTGGGTTTTCTTTAGAGCTACCTCTTACTACAGTCCATATTCCTAAATACGAATTAGGATCTGAAGGGATGAAGCTTTTGCATAGAAAAATCAATGAAAAAATAAACGAAACTCAGAAAATAGTGTTAGACACAAAGCTTATAATAAGGGACTCAGCGTAGAGAATTAGGTTCTTTGGAAGAAAGATAAAAGCTGGAAGTCAAAACCAGAAAGGAGGTGAAAAAGTAGGTCGGTTACTCCAGCGTAGGGATAGAAACACCATAGAGAGGGAAGACGATTAATGTTTTTCCTCAGAAATTTCACTAAAAAACGAATTATATTAATTAATGGAGGGAGGAAAAATAATGATACGTCGAAACAGAAAAAGGTGGATTTTTTTAGGGTTGTTACTTGTCATAACACTGATACTAAGTATAGGAAGTTTAAGCACTTACGCTAAAGATAAATACCGTTTCGCGGTGGTATATTCAATAGTTCATCCTTTCTTTGCAGACACTACCAAGGGGGCAGAAGATGCTGCTAAAGAGTTTGGTGTCCAAGTAGTTACAATGGGACCAGATACTCCAGATATTAGCAAACAAATCACTATTATCGAAGGGCTTATTGCACAGCGAATAGATGGAATAGGCTTAGGTGTTCTTGAGCCCAAGGCTCTCACTCCTTATATCAACGAAGCTATAAAAAGAGGTATTCCTGTAGTAACTTTTGACACTGATGCACCAGAAAGTGATAGACTTTGCTTTATAGGTACTAATAACGTAGAAGCCGGGAAACACGCTGGGAGGGAAGTTATCAAAATACTTAAAGAGAAATATGGTAGTCCTAAAGGCAAAATCTGCATTAGCATGGGAGTCCCTACACAGCTAAATTTAATTCAAAGAGTCGATGGGTTCAAAGAGATTATTTCTAAATATCCCGATGTTAAGATTGTGGATATGCAAACTGGGTATGGAGATCCTGAAAAAACTACTGCTAACATTGAAAACATGGTTACTGCACATCCGGATATGGATGTACTATTTGGAGTAGATGCACAAGCAGGTCCTTCAGCAGTAGTAGTATGGAAAGAGCGTAA
>JAGGVN010000069.1 GCA_021158005.1 Candidatus Aerophobota bacterium
ACTTTTATTCCGTATAAAAGGAAGATAGTGGTGAGCAATCCCAATACCGCGTAAAATTCTACAAAAACCGCTAAGACCATAGCTTTTGCAGACTCAGTGGGCCTTTTTACTGTAAGACCAATTCCAGCAGCACAAACTTTTCCTTGATGAATAGCCGAAACGAGTCCCGCAATACCCACCGGTAGACAGGAGACAAAGAAACTCCATCCCTGGGCATTGGTTAAGGTGGTAATTTTACCGGTAAGGGTCCCTATCTGCATTAATAAGATAAAAGCAGCTACAAAACCATAGATTCCCTGTGTTCCTGGAAGAGCCGTGAGAATAAGGTATCTTCCGAAGTTTTCCGGTTTTTCACTCATTGCTCCTGCACTTGCCTGGCCGGCGTAGCCAATACCAATACTGGAGCCTATTCCTGAGAGAGCTACTGCTAGAGCTGCTCCCAGTAAAGCTAAGGTAACTCCCAATGACATATGTTTCCTCCTTTTTTGAATCTCAGGTAGCTATAATCAGATCTTGCGCTGCACCAACTTCTGTGCTACGAACAGATTTTTCTCAGTTCTTTTATTCTATCTCTGAACTGGGCAGCTATTTCAAACTCAAGATTTTCTGCAGCTTCTTTCATTTTCTTTTCTAAGACTTTTATTAAACGAGAAGCTTCCCCAGGTGAAATATACTCTTTTTTTTCCTCACTTACAATTATTTTTTCATACTTTTCTTCCGTATAAGTCTGAATATCATCAAGAATAGCTTTTTGAATAGTTTGGGGAGTTATACCATGTTCCTGATTATATTTTAACTGAATTTGCCTTCTTCTCTTTGTCTCCTTAAGAGCTCGCTTTATAGAAGAGGTGATTTCTTCCGCGTAGAGAATTACTTTTCCATCTACATTTCGGGCGGCTCTTCCAGCCATTTGAATTATAGAGGTTTCCGACCTTAAAAATCCTTCTTTATCAGCATCAAGAATAGCTACTAGAGAAACCTCCGGTAAATCCAATCCTTCTCTAAGGAGATTAATTCCCACCAGGACATCAAATTTTCCTAATCGCAGCTCTCTTAAGATTTTACTTCTTTCTATGGTCTCTATTTCAGAGTGAAGATAGCGCACTCTTATTCCTAACTCTTCCAGGTACTCTGTAAGGTCCTCGGCCATTCTTTTGGTTAGAGTAGTTACCAGGACTCTCTGTCTTTTCTCTACTCTCTTCTTAATCTCTCCTAAGAGATCATCTACGGGATGAGGGGTAGTTTTTATTTTTATTTCCGGGTCAACTAATCCTGTAGGACGGATAAGTTGTTCTACTATTTGAGAACTCCTTTTTAATTCATAGATAGAGGGAGTAGCCGAGACATAAATTACCTGGTTAATTAAACTCTCAAACTCACTAAATTTTAGAGGACGGTTATCGTAGGCAGAAGGTAGACGGAATCCATAATTTACCAGATTATCTTTACGGGACCTGTCCCCACCGTACATTGCGTGAAGCTGGGGAATGGTTTGGTGAGACTCATCAATAAAGAGAAGGTAATCTTTTGGGAAATAGTCAAGGAGACAAGAAGGTCTCTCTCCCGGAGCTCTCCCGGAAAAGTGACGGGAGTAATTCTCTATGCCATTGCAATAACCTATTTCTCTGATCATCTCTAAATCGTAGTTAGTTCTCGATTCCAGTCTCTGAGCTTCCAGGAGTTTCCCCTGCGAGCGAAGCTCTTTCAACCTCTGTTTAAGTTCCTTTTCAATGGATTTGAGAGCATATTCCAACATATCCGGAGGAGCCAGGTAATGAGTAGCCGGATAAATATATATTTCTTCAGTAGTAGAATAGACTTTATGAGTTAGGGGGTCAAAAAGGGAAATTCTTTCTATTTCTTCACCCCATAATTCTATTCTTACTGCTTCTTCTTCATAAGCAGGAAAAATTTCTACTATATCTCCTCTTACCCGAAATTTTCCTCGTGAAAAGTCAATGTCATTCCGCTCGTAACGCATTTCCACTAACTTTTTTAAAATTCTTTCTCGTTCAATTCTTTCCCCCACTCTTACTTTAAGCAGCATTTCTCGGTAATCCTTAGGAGAACCTAACCCATAAATACAGGAAACACTGGCTACCACTATTGTATCTCTTCTCTCTAATAAGGAACGTGTTGCTGAATGTCGCAATCTATCTATCTTCTCGTTAATGGAAGCATCCTTTTCAATATAAATATCGGTTTGAGGAATATAGGCTTCCGGTTGGTAATAATCATAATAAGAGACAAAATATTCTACTCTATTTTTAGGAAAGAGCGAAGAGAACTCACTGAAAAGTTGAGCGGCTAATGTTTTGTTATGAGAGATAACCAGCGTTGGTTTTTGAACATTTTGGATAATACTAGCCATGGTGAAAGTCTTTCCTGATCCGGTAACTCCCACTAAGGTCTGTTCCCGGAGGCCCTTTTTTATCCCTTCCGTAAGTTTCTTAATGGCTTGAGGTTGATCTCCTTGAGGTTTCAAATCGGTAACTAATTGAAATTTTTCACTCATTTTATAACTCAAATTTAAAAGGAATTTTCCCCCACTGGATGACTTCTTTTTCAATGGGTTGAAATCTCCATTTTTTTAAAGCTTTTGCCGCGCACTCGTCTAATTCTGCCCACCCTGAAGTCCGTAAAATCTCTATATTAGCAACTTCTCCTCCTGAAAGTACCCAGAATTTTAATACTACTTCACCTCTTACTCCTTGTTTTTCTGCCCACTCTGGATAAGTCGGTTTTACAGACCTTAAAATCCCTCTTTTGGCTACCGGTCCTTCAATTTGAGGAAAAGAAACTTCTCTCTCGTATTCTACTTCTTTTCCCTCGTAGGAAAATTCCTCCTTTACTACGGGAGAAATTCGGGAGGGAAGTTCTTTTTCTTCCGGAAGATATCTTTCCCTCTCATCAATCCTTTTATCTAAGGAGGGAGGAATAAACTCCTCTTTTTTTTCCAGAGGAGATCGGATCTCTGGAGGAGAAAGAGGAATCTTGGTGAAGCTCTCGCTTTTTATTTTGGGGGGAGGAGTGGCTAATTCTTCACTAATTAACTGGGGCAAATTTCGCGAGGGGAGCTTAGGAGGAGTGGGCCGGGAAATCCTTTTCACCGAAGCCTTCGGAGGAGTTGGCCGGATAGGTTTTTTTGCTACTTTTTTTTCAACCGGAGTAACTTTAATTAAAGATACCTCTAATATTTGAGGTCTCATAGCGGGTTTCAAAGGGACTTTTAAGTCAGGGAAAATAACAAGAAAGAGAAAATGAGTAGCGCAAGATATAAGAAGAGCTAATTTAAAGAATGGAGAATCTTTTCCTTTCATTTTATCTCTTCCTTAGTAGTAAGGATTCCCAATTTGGTAATTCCTGCCTGTCTTACTAAGTCCATAACTTCTACTACCTTTCCGTATCGGGTCTCTTTATCAGCGTTGATGATTACTATATCTTTTTTATAGGTTAATAATTGTTTCTTTAAAAGACCTACTAATTCCTTTTCTTTCACCCATTTTTTCCCTAAATATATATGATTATCCTTAGTAATAGAGATTATGATATTCTCTTCTACTTTTTCCCGGGCAGTTGTAGCCGTAGGAAGATTTACTCTTATGCCATAACGGATGGCTGCAAAAGAAGTAGAAACCATAAAGAAAATGAGGAGCAAAAAGACAGTATCAATTAAAGGAGTTAAATCAGGACTGAGATTGATGCGAGATTTTTGTTGATGAAATCGCATTCTCTTCTCCTTTGACTAATAATTCCAGAAAATCACTTGAGCTTCTTTCCAGTGTGCGAACAAGCCTCTCAGCACGATAAGCAAAATAATTATAAAACACAAGAGAAGGGATAGCAATGCTCAGACCAACAGCGGTGGTAATTAAAGCTTCGGAAATTCCTCCGGCTAATGCTCCCGGATCCCCTACTCCCTGAATAGAAATTACATTGAAAGCCTTTATCATTCCCATTATTGTTCCCAACAATCCTAAAAGAGGGGAGACGGTTACGATAGTTCCTAAAATTCTTAGATGTCTCTCAATATAAGGAACTTCTAAGGACCCGGCATCTTCTATAGCCTCTTTAATTTCTCCTTTTTCTTCCCCCAATCTTCTTATTCCCGCCTCTAAGATTCGGGAAAGAGAAGAGGGAGTCATCTCGCATAAAGCTATAATTTTATCAATTTTCCTATCATTATTACCACTCTCTAAGATTTTAAGAGCCCTTTTTTTGAATTTTTCAGTATGTTTTTCCATCAACTTGAAGGTGATAAGTTTTTCTATAATAATTGCTACTGCAAGTATAGAACATATTCCCAGGGGAATCATTAACCACCCCCCTTTTATTAATATTTGAAGCATTATCCCCTCCTTTCTGTTTTTTATCTTATTATATAAGCTTTCTTTGTCAAGAAGGAATACCAATATCTTTTCGATAATGCATTCCTTCAAAAGAAATCTTATTGATTGCCCGGTAAACTTTGGAAGTGGCTTCTTTCATATTTTTACCCAGGGAAGTGATTCCCATTACTCTTCCTCCGTTAGTTACCCATTGTCCGTCTTTTTTGTCTACTCCCGCAAAAAAGGGAATTATTCCTTTAATAGAGCTTAGCTTTTCTAACCCCTCGATTTTTTTTCCTTTTTCGTAGACTCCTGGATATCCCTTTGAAGCCAGAATAACACAGACTGCTGAATGAGATGACCATTCAAGAGTTATTCTCTTCAGTTGGCCCTGGGTAACAGCTAAAAGGACTTCTATTAAATCACTCTTCAGGCGAGGAAGGATTACTTGCGTTTCGGGGTCTCCAAAACGCACATTAAACTCAAGAACCTGAGGATTTCCTCTTTCCACTATGAGTCCAAAGTATAAAACTCCTTCATATTCTATTCCTTCATTTTTTATTCCTTTTATAGTAGGGATAACAATCTTTTTTAATATTTTTCTATACAAATGGAGGGGGATAAAAGCCGGGGAATAGGCTCCCATTCCCCCTGTATTCGGCCCTTTATCTTTATCATAAATCCTTTTATGATCCCGGGAAGAAACCAGAGGTTTGAATGTTTGGCCGTCAGTAAGTACAAAAAAAGAGACTTCTTCTCCCCGGATGCGTTCTTCCACTATAATTCTTTTTCCTGCCTCTCCAAAAATTTTCTTTTCCATAATGGATTTGACAGCTTCTATAGCTTCTTCTTTAGTTTCGGTAACTAATGAACCTTTTCCTCCAGCCAATCCGTCTGCTTTTATAACCTTTTGATTTTTTTCTTGTTTTATGTACTCGATGGCTTTTTGGGAATTAGAAAAGACCTTAAAACCAGGAGTAGGAATATTATACTTCTTCATAAATCTTTTAGCAAAGACTTTGCTTGCCTCTAATAAAGAGGCTTTCTTTTTCGGGCCAAAGATATTTAGTCTTTGCTTTTTAAAATAGTCTACAATTCCGTTAGCCAGAGGGACTTCTGGTCCCACTATGGTAAAGTCTATTTTTTTCCTTTTAACCAGTGCAGTTAATGAAGAGAAGTTTTTCTCATATTCTATTTGTTCGCATTGAGCAAGTTCTGAAATACCCGCATTTCCAGGAACGCAATAAATTTCTTTTACTAAGGAACTCTGAGATAATTTCCAGCATAAAGCGCACTCTCTTCCTCCACTTCCTATTACTAAGACTCTCATTCTTCTCCTCCTATTTCCACCCAGGGAGAAGCTTGAGGAGAAAATTTAACCCAGTATTGAGGAAAGGCTTTTATATAAAAGATAACCCAGTATTCCCTTTCCGGTTTTGTTTTCACCGATAATTGAGCTCCCCAACAGTGGAGGTCTCTCCAGAGAGAATATTTCTCTTCCGAAGTTTCCTTTTTATCAAGATCATAACGAATAAAAGTAGAAAGTCGCCACTTTGCTCCTAATTCTGTTCCTCCCTGGAAAATAAAGTCGTTTATATTTTCAGCGTAGTTTTTTCTCCATCCCAGATCTACATACCAGTTCTTATCCTTTAAACTTAAATCAGAATTTATGATGCTATATTCTTTTTCGTAAAATTTATAAAGAAAGTTGAGTTTAAAATATCTTAGAAGAGAAGAGATAGGAGTAAGACAAAATGTATAGTTAAGAGGAGTAAAATTTTCTTTTTTCTTGGTAAGGTCGTATCCAATATTTATCTCACTGGAAGCTACTTTGTTCTTATAATGATAAAAAGAATCATTCAATTTTAGTTTTACCAGGTCTGGAGGATGAATTTTCGCTGTCTCTTTTTTGTAATCCTTTATATCAAATAAAAAGTCGAGATTATCTTTAACTTCATGGGAATGATAATAGATAATCCGGGGATTCATTAGATGAACATAATTTCCAAGCTGACCTTGAACTCTTGAAGAGATATCTATTTTTTGATAGGGAATTCTTCGATAACCCTCCTCTTTCTTCTCTCCTCTATACCAGAAGAAGTGGTATCCTATTTCGGGAGTAATATTAAAAGAGTTCAAAATAAAAGGAGAGGAAAGACTTGCAAAAGAATCAGCTCTAATGAATTCTCCTTTTTCTTCTTCTCGAAAACGAGTAATTTCTGCTTCACTATTTATGTAAAGATCAGATTTTTTAATTTTCCAGGGAAGGAAGATAAACTTTATTTGAGGGACTCGTTCCACAAATTCTTTAGTAAAGGAGTTGACTTTGGGTTCAAAGAGAAGGTAACCTTGATAGCCAGAGCCTCTATGTTCTATAAGGAGAGAGGAACTTTTCAGTTCCTCCTGAAAATAATCTTTTAAAAAGTTTTTATCACTTACTTTGTCAAGTTTAATCTTTACCGAAGAAGAGGAGAGGAAATTTTTTTTATAGTTTAGTCTTGTGGCCCATCTCTTTTTTAAAGAATCTTTTTCCTTAATGAGATATGTCCTTATACTTGCTTCCTCTTCTTTTGTGGTCAGGGAAAAGTCTACCCCATACCCTATCCCCTTTTTTTCTCGATAATCTAAGTGCAAAATTCCTTCATAATCCGGAGAAAGAAGGAAATAGTAATTACCTTTAAGGTACCAACCAGAAAAATCTTCATAACCAAATTGAGGAACAAAGGGCTGATTTTCTTTACGGTAAGATCTTTTAAAAGAAGGAATCCACAAAAGAGGAATCTCTCCTGCATAAAGAGTGGCACTTCTTATAATAATTTCTTCTCCAATGAGGATTTTAACTTCTTTGGCTTCTATTCTATAATGAGGATGATGAAGGTCGCAAGTAGTAATAGAAGCCTCCTGTAATTCTATTCTATCTTTGGAAATCCAGGCCCTTTTCGCTCTGAAAAAGAGTGAATCCTCACTTCCTTCAAGGGAAGAGAACTCTCCTTCGTCTGTTTTAAGATTATAGCGGATATTCTCTCCCTTCAAAAATTGTTCTCCCCTTATCAAACTTACCTTCCCTGTGGTGATACACTCAAAGCTTTGTAAATCGACACTCACTTCCTCAGTTTCAAGACATATATCGGCGTATTTTATTCTTACTCTTCCCCAGGCTTTCAAAAGAGGAGGGTCACTCGTCCATAGATAATTATCTGCCTGAAAGTAAATCTCATTATTCTTACCGAGAGTAGAAGAGGGGAAGAATATGATTAATGAGAGAAAAATTATTACGGCCACTAAATTTATTTTAACTTTATAACTCAAAATTATCTCCAAGATATATTTCTCGGGCTTTTTTATTCTTAATGAGTTCATCTTTCTTTCCAGAAATAAGGACCCTTCCCTGAGAGATAAGATAAGAAAAGTCAGTAATGTGCAGAGTTTCCCGGACATTATGGTCCGTAATGAGTATTCCTATCCCTTTATTTTTCAAATTACAAATAATTTCCTGTAAGTCAAAAACGGTGATAGGGTCTATTCCCGAGAAAGGCTCATCAAAAAGGATAAAACGAGGTGAAGTAACCAGAGCCCTGGCTATCTCCACCCTCCGGCATTCTCCTCCAGAGAGAAGATAGGCTTTTTTTTCAGAAAGATGAGCTATTCCTAATTCTGAAAGAAGATAACGGGCTCTTTCTTCTCTCTCCCCCCAGGAGAGATCTAAAGTTTCCAGAATAGCCAGAAGATTTTCCTTAACCGTCAATTTTTGAAAAACAGATGTCCTTTGAGGAAGATAAGCTATTCCTTTTCTGGCTCTCTGATAGGTAGGTAGATGAGTAATCTCTTCCTCCCCCAGGAGAACCTTTCCGCTGGTTGGTTTAATTAATCCCAGGATTATGCGAAAAATAGTAGTTTTTCCTGCCCCATTCGGTCCGAGGAGCCCCACAATTTCTCCTTCCTTTACTCTTAAGGAGACATCATTAACCACTAAAAGTTTTTGATAAGCCTTATTTAGATTCTTTACTTGAAGGACCGCCATTTTCTTTTGTTTCTACGATAATGTAGGTTGCTTTTACTGGAGAACCCTCTGCTTCTAATCTTCCTCCTCCTTCCCAGACAGTAACTTTATTGGCTGTGAGTGTATTACCCAATTGGTCAGTGTAGTCGACCTCTCCTTCAAGAATGATTTTATCTTCCTGAAGAATATAAGTAAGTAGCTCACAGGAAGCTTCTCTTCCTTCTTCAAATATTATTTTCACTTTTTCTCGGGCTATAATTCTTTGCAAAGTATTCTCCGTAGTTAAGTATACTTCTAGTGTTTCTGCTTCTAAGGAAATTTCTCCCCATTGAGCTTTGACATTCCCCTTATAGAGAAATATTTTATTTTTGTAGTCTATTACCTGTCGAGAAGAAGTAACTATAAATTGACTCTTACCCGAAGCTTCCTTTGCAAAACCTGAGCTTCCCAGCAAAACCATTCCTATCAGGAATAAAAAAATAACCTTTTTCATTTTTTTTCTCCTACGAGACGGGTCACAATCTCGCTTTTTATAATTACCTGAGATAACTTGGTGTCAGCCACCAAGCCTCTCCCTTCGGTAATAAGATCCCCCCTTTTAAAAATAATCTTATCCTCAGTGACTAATTTTTTTTCGGAAGCTTTCCATTCCAATGTAGAAGTAGAAAGTTCAGCTTTGTGTAAACAAGAGATAACCTTAATTCCTTCCTCAAGGATTAAATTAGAAGTTTGAAGATCAATACTTACTTTTCCTGCCCTCCCTTTCGATACAGGAATACCGTCTTCCAGAAGAACGAGTTCTACCTCTTTTAGTATCATGCTCTGCTGGAATTCCTCCCCGGACTTAGCCGAAACTCTCCACATTTCTTCTCCCTTCTCGTTCCACCCGATAAAATTTATTCCTTCTATTCTTAAAAGAGGATAATCTTTTTCAGGAAGAGAATATTTTCCTCTCTCCTCTTTATATGTGAAAAAGATAAAAAGAGCAATTACTCCTATTATTCCTGCTATTATCCACAAAAATTTCTTCATTACGATGAGACTCTTATAACTTTTTGCGCTTCTCTTAAGGCATAACAGCTGATATTTACGGCTAAGGGAAGGCCGGCAATATGAGTAGGAAAATGTTCTATATTTACTCCCAGACAGGTATTCATTCCTCCCATTCCCTGAGCTCCTATCCTCAAATCGTTAATCTCTTTCAATAATTCTTTTTCTAAAAGAGCATATTTGGGATGGGGATTTCTTATTTTTATAGGACGTAAGAGAGCCTTCTTAGCTAAAAACATAGAAGTTTGCATTGTTCCTCCTATTCCTATACCTACTATTATTGGAGGACAAGGATTAGCTCCGGCTTCTCTTATCGCTCCTAAAACAAACCTCTTTACTCCCTCTCTTCCCTCCTGAGGGTTTAACATCGCTACCTTTCCCATATTTTCTGCTCCAAATCCTCGGGGGAATACTATAATTTTTATTTCCTTTTCCAGGAGGGGAGAAAAGGAAAGATGGATTAGAGGAGGAGTATTATCTCCGGTATTCTTTCGAGAAAAGAGAGGGTCTTTTACTACCGATTTTCGAAGATTTCCTTCTTCATACCCCTCTTTTACTCCTTCTAAGATATTCTTTTTTAATAAAATCCCCTCTATTTTTACTCCCTTTCCTACCTCTACAAATACCTCGGCCATACCCGTATCTTGACAGACAGGAATTTTCTCTTCCCGGGATATGTTTATATTCTCAATTAAAGTAGATAATATAAATTTGGGAAGCTCTTCTTTTTCTTCTTTCTCTGCTTGACAAAGAGCCTCAAATATGTCTTCTCTTATTCCATAATTGGCTTCCTTACAGAGAGTAGAGACAGTGTTTTTAATCTTTTCTAAGAGCCCTTTTTTCACTATAAGTCTCTTGATATTAAGAATTTTCTATTTGGAAGTCATTTTACAATAGAGGAGGATACCTGTCAAGGAAATTAGGTTGAAATCTTTAAAAAAGATGATATAATTTGGTCAGTGTATCTAATGGGATTTGAGGGACAGTTTAACTTTTCTGAAGGACTTATTAGGTCATTGTACTCTTGGAGTTTATCTCCAACAAAGAAATAGGGTGAGTAAACTGTTTTAGAATAAGCAACAAAAAATAGATTCAAAGTGAGGTAACTCCCCTATAAGGAGGAGAAATGGGAAATTCTCCCGATCTTGGGGTAAATTTAGGTAGAATTAAATTAAGGAATCCTGTATTGGTAGCTTCAGGAACTTTTGGTTACGGGGAGGAGTATTCTGAGCTCATTGACCTTAATAAATTGGGGGGGGTTATTACCAAGAGTATAACTCTTCAGCCAGAGGAGGGAAATTCTCCTCCTCGTCTGGCAGAAACTCCTGCGGGGCTTCTTAATGCTATCGGACTGGCCAATCCTGGATTAAGAGCGTTTTGTGAGAGGAGCATCCCTTTTTTAGAGCAATTTGATACCCGAATAGTTGTTAGTATCGCCGGAGAAAGAGAAGATGATTATCTCCGTTTGAGCGAAAGATTAAATCATATTAAGAGAATAGACGGTTTGGAGATAAATATTTCTTGTCCCAATATAAAAGGAGGGCTTTCTTTTAGCCAGGACCCGAATAAAATTTTTTCTTTGCTAAAAAAGTTAAAGAGAGCTTCTGAAATTCCTCTGATAGTAAAGATTACTCCGGAAGCAGTTAGTCCTGTAGAAATAGCTCAAGCATCTAAGGAAGGGGGAGCAGAAGCAATCTCTCTTATAAATACCCTCATTGGAATGGCTATTGATGTAGAGGAGCAAAAACCCCTGTTAGCTAATATTACCGGAGGGCTTTCTGGGCCTGCTATAAAACCTGTGGCTCTTAGATGGGTTTGGGAAGTTTCTCAAAATGTAGATTTACCGATAATAGGAATGGGAGGGATTATGAACCCAGAAGATGCCTTAGAATTTGTTCTTGCGGGTGCTGAGGCTATCGCTATTGGGACAGCGAATTTTGTAGATCCCTGGACTCCCTTAAAAGTAATAGAGGGAATCAGGAAATATTTGGTAAGAAAAAATATCAAAAAATTTAAAGATTTAGTGGGTAAACTTCACAATCGGTTTAGCGAGAGTTGATGGTCGGTTTTGCGCATTTGGAGTGTATCGATAATGCTTCCCGAAGGCAAACTGGTTAAATATTATTGAAAAACGGAGAAGAAAGAGAGAAAAATGGTGTTATTTACCTGGTTTAAATTCTCCATTTGTGGCGGATTAATTTTATTTACAGGGTATCACTTTTCAAAATATGGTGATATTATCTGTGAAAAGACCTCTATCAGTAGAGGTCTAATGGGTTTTATATTCCTTTCATTCGCTACTACTCTCCCTGAAGTGGTCACCAGCGCCAGTTCTATTGTGGTGGTTAATTCTCCTGACCTGGCCGTAGGAAATGCCTTTGGTTCTGTAATAATAAATTTAATGTATATTGCTCTCTTAGACTTTCTCCAGGGAAAGGGTCCTCTTTTATATAATGTATCTATGAGCAATATCTTATACGGAGGGTTAGGAATAGTTGCTCTGGCTATTACTGGCTTCTCTATTTTTTTAAGGTCCGAGTTTCTTGCTCCTTTAGGGATATTTAATTTTGGATTTGAGAGCTTAATTTTAATTATTCTTTATTTTATAGGGGTAAGGATTATATTTAGATATGAAAAGAATAGCTATTTAACCGAAAAAGTAAAATCTCCAAAAGATAAAAAATACGAGAATATCTCTTTGGAGAAGGCAATTATTGGGTTTTGCCTCTGTTTTGGAGGTATATTCTTTCTGGGAATATGGTTATCTACTCTTGGGGATGAAATAGTTAAAGTAATGAATTGGAGTGAAGCTATAGTAGGGACATTCTTTTTAGCATTGGCTACTTCTCTTCCTGAACTCATAGTTTCTTTAAGTAGTTTAAAATTTGCTATCGATATGGCTATAGGTAACATTCTGGGAGCTAATTTTCTTGATATTATGATTATTCCCATATGTGACCTCTTTTTTAGAAGAGGAGAACTCTTATCTTTTGTCTCTATTAAAAATATTTTGACTTTGATGCTGGGTATAATCCTTACCAGTATAGTCATTATAGGGTTAATTTGTAGGTCGCGTAAATCTTTTCTAAGATTAGGATGGGATGCTATTGGAATGATTTTTGCCTTTATAATAGGCGGATATTTTATAATCTTTTTTGCGAAGTAGTAAATATTTTCGTTAATATGTGCAGAGGATGTGCCCCTGCGCTCCTGGAGTATTGGGAGTAATCTCCCTAAAAAATTTTAGAGAAATTAAATTATACCTATTTACATAAATGGGAGAAATTAAGAAACCGGTAGCTGTAAAGTTAATTATGAGTGTGATTAGTAAGGAAGAGATTTTTTTTGAAAAAGTCAGGGATAGACTTTCTCAAAAGTTTGGCCCTCTTGACTTTGAAAGTCCTCTTCTTCCTTTTTATTATACTTCGTATTATGAAAAAGAGATGGGGAAAAATTTAAAAAGAAAAATTATTAGCTTCCAGAAGTTAATTCCTCCCGATTTACTTCCAGAAATTAAAATATTTACTAATCAATTAGAAAAAGAGTTTCTTTATCCTCAATCAAATAATCGTCGTCTTAATCTTGACCCCGGGTATCTCTCCTTATCTAAATTAGTTCTTGCTTCTACCAAAAATTATACTCATCGTATTTATATAGGACGGGGAATTTATGCGGAAGTTACCCTTCGGTATAAGAAAAAAGAGGGTTTTAAATCCTGGGAGTGGACTTACCCTGATTATCGAAGCCCTGCTTATCTTAAGATTTTTAACCACTTAAGGGAAATTTATCGGGAACAGATTAAAGGTTCTTCTTAATTTATTTCTCCGCTATCCCCCAAATAAGCATTAACTTCCAATTTTTCTAATTTACTATGCGCTCTCTGTTAGATTAAAGCTTAAATGCTCGCTTCTATTTACTATGTTTGAAGATACTTTCGGTATTTCTTTTACGGAATTCATGCTTTTAAGCTTTTGTATTCAATTGTGGGAAAAGGGATAAAATCGATAAGGAATATAGGCAGTAAGGGCAAGGATATTGTTATTGTCCAATACAAGGATGGGAGAAGATTTATCCTCACCGGATATGGTAGAAACAGAGAAAGAACCTTTTCCTCCAGAAGAAACTTTGGAAATAATTAAAGTGTTTGTTTTAGGTAAAAGATCAAGAGAGAAGGGTAAAGAAATTTATTTGTAGGAATCGGTAATGTCAAAATTTTATGAAAGAATCACAGAAAGACTTTGTAAATAAAGAAAAAAGTTTTTCATGCAAGGAGGAACTATTATGATATTAATGCATAGTTATACTTACAGGACATATCCATTAAAGATGGCTTTAAGAAAGAGTATAGAATATGGATACGATGGTATCGAGTTACAGGGCGTTCATTACGATACACGGAACTTTGCAAGTGGGTTAGAAAGTGCTATTAGCCTGGCAAAGCGTTATAATGTTACTATTCCGGTGGTAAGTTTTGGGACAAATCTTATTGCAGATGATGCCAATGAGCGCAAGAAAAACATTGAAACCTGGAAAGAAGCTGTGCATTTCTGCAGGAAATACGGTGTGAAACGTATAAATGGTGGGGTTGGTTCCCTCGTAGGTGATGATCCTCATAACTATGGAGCCAATGGTTCTGCTATAGCAAAAGAGCGACATTATGAAATGGCAGCAGAAGGACTTTGTGAGATCGCTAAGATTTGTGAGGCCGAGGAAGTTAAAATAACTCTTGAAATACATATGAATACTATCCATGATAGCGCCCTCTCCACTTTAAAATTACTCAATATGGTTGATAGTCCCTTTGTTTTAGCAAATCCTGATCCGGGCAATATGTACGCAACCCCTCAGGCTGAAGAGGCAACTGAAGCTATTAAGATACTAAAGGGGAAAATTGGATATTTTCACTTTAAGAATTGTCGTAAAATAGGTGAAATTTACGATTATAGCTGGCCACTCGCTAATGGAGCTCTTGATAATTATAAGATTGTTAAAGTCCTTTATGAGACGGGTTATGGGGGAGATATGTGTATCGAGTATTGTGGACTGGGGGATCCCGGTATAGCGGCAAAAGAAGATATTATTTATCTTCGAAAATTAATAGCCGATGTTCTAAAAGTAAGTTAGTTATAAAGGTCTCACAAAAAGGAGGAAGGGTGAGTAAGTCCCTATTACTATTCTATTTAAAAAAGGCGAAGAGTATCCCTATAAGAACTCCTACTTGTCCAACCCAGAAAATAAACATCCACTTTATAAGGTCTGCTCTTACTCTCTCGATTTTAACATCTAACTTTGCAAGACGTTTTTCAAATCGTTGTTCAGCAAGCTCAATGATATCTTCTTTATAACGGTCTTCAATTTTATTAAAAAGTTCTGTTAAAGCTTCAGCTCCCTCGTCACCAAGTTTTTCTCTAATAGCTTTAGGGATAGTAATAACTATAGGCATAAATACCCCTTTCGATTTTTATCTAATTTTACTATTGGGATTATAGACGAGATAAAAGATGTTGTCAACCAGACGATTTCTTTGTTGTCTTCCCATAACTAAATTGATATTAGGAGAGTCATCAAGAAAGGAAGATGATAAAGAAGGTAAAAATTGGTTTTATTGGATGTGGAAGTTATGTTACCAGTTCTTTATATCCCGCTATTCATATTATCCTGGAAATTGATTTAGTGGCCGTTTGTGATTTGAAGGAAGATTTAGCAAAAAGAGATGCTCGAAACTTTGGAGCAAGAAGATGGTATACGGATTTAGAGAAGATGCTCTCAAAAGAAGCAGTAAAGACAATGATTACTACTGAAAAATCAGCTAAAATAGACCAGATTATTTTTCTTTAAATTATCCAGGAAAGTGTTAAAAACAAGGCTTCTATTTTTTTACTATCTTGAAAAAATGAGACAGCTTTCCTGAGCAAAAAGCAATAGTAAATGTAACTTTCCTTCTTTGAAATCTGAGGTCTTTGTCTTTCAAAAGGAGACTCTTAAATCCCCGGTTCTCCTCTTCATAAGCCTCAAAGAGCATACAAATCTTTTCAGAGATCCCTGATAAATATCCCTATCTTTACAT
>JAGGVN010000071.1 GCA_021158005.1 Candidatus Aerophobota bacterium
GATGCCTTTGGAGGAGCAGTGGTTTTTGAGAGAGAGAGAGAGAGAGAGAGAGAGAGAGAGAGAGTAGCAGTTTTCCCCGGTATTTCCAAATTTTATAAGACCAGGTGTTCTGTTTAAGGTTAGAAAGCAGAATACCTGGTTTTTTTATTAAGAATTGAACAAAAATAGAGTTTGAAAAAAGTGATTCGTTTAGAAAAAGAAGGAAAAACTCAAATGAGCTCAGTGGGAGGAAAAAGATGGACCAGCAATATAGAAGAGAGTTCTTACAAGTCCTCACTATCTTAACTAAGTTAATCGAGATGAAAGATTCTTACACAGAGGGCCATTCAGAACAGGTTAGCCTATGGTCCGAAATTATTAGTCGAAAATTAGGTCTAAGTCAAAAGGAGCAAGAGGAAATTAAGCTTGCTGCAAAACTTCATGATATTGGTAAGATCGGTATTCCCGATCGAATCTTAAAAAAACCAGCTAAATTAAGTGAAGAGGAGTATGCTGAGGTGAGAAAACATTCAAGCTTAGGAGCAGACCTTTTTTCTAATATTGATTCATTGAAAAAGATTAGCAAAATAATAAAACACCATCATGAGTGGTATAATGGAAAGGGTTATCCTGATGGGCTGAGAGGAGAGGAAATTCCTGTGGGCTCAAGGATTATTAATGTAGCAGACGCTTACCAGGCTATGACTTCAAATCGACCATATCGTAAGGCATTTTCAAAAGAAAAAGCAATAGATGAACTTAAAAGATGTGCGGGTACGCAATTTGATCCAGAGATAGTGAGAATATTTATAGAGATATTAAACGAAAATATTAGCTAAAAATAGAAATGACTTTATTATATAGAAATTTCCTTTTCGAAGTTTTATGTTGGAGGAGAAGAGCTTCCGAGCGCTCAAGAGAAAATAGGGTTGAAATCTTTAAAAAAGATGATATAATTTGGTCAATGTATCTAATTGAGGCTCCAGTATTATTTAATAAGGAGATAATTAATAAACATTATTTGATGGGATTATTTGCTCCTGAGGTCTCTCAAGAGGCTCAACCCGGTCAATTCATCCATTTAAGGTGCACTGAGCAATACGACCCTTTATTAAGACGCCCTTTTAGCATCCATAAGGTAAGAAAGGATACTCTTGAAATTCTTTATAAAGTAACAGGAAGAGGCACCTCTCTTTTATCAAAGAAAAGAGAGGGAGAGAGAATAAACCTTCTGGGGCCTCTCGGAAGGGGATTTAAGATAAACTTAAGTTTTACTTCAGAGATAATCTTAATAGGAGGAGGAATAGGAGTAGCTCCTCTTTATTTTTTAGCTTGTAGATTAAGGAGATTTCCTCTTACTGTGTTTATCGGAGCGAAGACAAAGGAGAAAATATTAGGCAAGGAAGATTTTATGAATCAGGGATTGAAGGTAAAAATAGCTACCGAAGACGGGAGTGAAGGATTTAGAGGATTAGTAACCGACTTCTTTTTTTCTCAATTCCACTCTTCCATTGGAGCTATCTATGCTTGTGGACCTGTTCCTATGTTAAAAGAGATATCAAATTTCTCTCTCCGGCATAATATTTTCTGTCAGGTTTCTCTGGAGCAAAGGATGGGTTGTGGTATAGGAGTCTGTCAGGGATGTGTAATTAAAGGGAAGGATAGATATCTTCGGGTATGTAAGGAAGGGCCTGTCTTTGAAGCGGGAGAAATTGATTGGTCAAAGATTAGTCTTCAGGGGAGGTAAAAATTAAGATAAAAGTTTCTATTATTGGAGCTACAGGATATACAGGGGCAGAATTAGTTAAAATTCTCCTTAAACACCCCAAAGTTGAGATTGTAAAGGTTACTTCTCAAAGTTTTGCGGGAAAGAGAATCTCCGAAATTTACCCCTTCCTGCACACTTCTCTTACCTGTGAAGAGTTAAACATAGATGAAATTTCCTCATCTTCCTCATTTATATTTACTGCTCTTCCTCACACAGTGGCTATGGGAATAATAGGGAGTCTTTATGCCCGGGAGAAAAAAATAGTAGATTTATCAGCCGACTTTCGTTTAAAGGATTCTTTGGTCTATGAAGAGTGGTATAAAACTCCCCACAAAGAGAAAAAATTACTTAAAGAGGCTGTTTATGGATTACCGGAATTAAATCGAGATGAAATAAAACGAGCACATTTAGTAGCTAATCCCGGATGTTACCCCACAGCGATCATATTAGCTTTAGCTCCTGCCCTTAAAAATAATTTAATAAAGGAAGATAATATAATCATAGATGCTAAATCAGGAGTTAGTGGCGCGGGGAGGACTCTAAGTTTAATGACTCATTTTCCGGAAATTAATGAAAATCTCCTTGCTTATAAAGTAGAAGGGCATCGTCATCTTCCAGAAATGGAGCAGGAACTGAGTATACTGGCTCAGAAGAGAGTAAAAATTATTTTTGTTCCTCATTTAGTCCCTCTGAATCGGGGAATTTTTGCTACCTGCTATACTTCGCTAAGACATCCTCTAAGGTATGAGGAAGTCCGGCAAGTATATAAAGATTTTTATCAAGAAGAACCTTTTATAGAAATTCTTGATGAGGGGAAGTTCCCCCAGATAAAAGAGGTAAGTGGTTCTAATAGGTGTCGTATAGGACTGATGGTAGATAAAGAAAAGAAGCATCTTTTAATTATTTCCGTCTTAGATAATTTAGTTAAAGGAGCCAGTGGTCAGGCAGTTCAGAATATGAATATTATGTGTAATTTTGAAGAAAAAATGGGTTTGGAAGGAGGGCTGAGTTGAAAGAAATAGAAGGAGAGATTACTACTCCCCGGGGATTTAAAGCTGCGGGAGTTCATTGTGGGATAAAAAAGAATCGGCTGGACCTTGCTCTCATTTATTCTGAAATTCCGGCTATTTCTTTTGGAATGTTTACTACCAATCGGGTAAAAGCTGCTCCGGTAGAATTATCTATACAAAGAATCCGTAAGAGGTCTATTCAGGCTATCGTCATTAACAGCGGTATTGCAAATGCCTGCACAGGAAAAAAGGGGTTAGAGGATGCAGATAAGATGACGGAAATAGTAGCAGAAAGGTTAAATATAGAAAAAGAGAAGGTATTGGTAGCTTCTACAGGAAAAATAGGTGAGTTTCTTCCGCTGTCTAATATTGAAGAAGGGATAAAACAGGCTGTAAGCGAGCTCTCTTCTAAGGGAGGAGAAAAGGTTGCTGAGGCTATTCTTACCACTGATACCACCATTAAGCAGGTAGTTGTGGAAACCGATATTCCTGCCCGTGGCAAGGGCAAAGTAATGCTGGCCGGGATAGCTAAGGGCTCAGGGATGATTTCTCCTAATCTCGCTACTATGCTCTGTTTCATTACTACGGATGTTTGTATTACCCCGGATGCTTTGGAAGAAGCTCTTAAGAGGGCAGTCAATAAGTCTTTTAATCAAATAAGTGTGGATGGAGATATGAGCACTAACGATTCTGTAATTATCCTTGCCAATGGTCTTGCCCGAAATAAGAAAATAAAGACCTGGCAGAAGAAGAAAAAACTTAAGATAGAAGACGAAAATTTCTCTCACTTTTGCAAAGCCCTTGATTATCTTTGTATTTCATTAGCTAAAATGGTCGCTCGAGACGGTGAAGGTGCTACCAAGCTCATAGAAATAAGAGTGAAGGGAGGTGCTTTTCCTAAGGAAGTGCGTAGGATAGCTCGAGCGGTGGCTAATTCTCCTCTGGTAAAAGCAGCTATAGGGGGAGCTTCTCCTAATTGGGGAAGGATAATGTCCGCTCTCGGTTCAGCTCATACCTGTGTAGATACTCAAAGAGTAGATGTTTATTTTGATAAACTACTCGTAGTCAGGGGAGGAGAAGCGGCAAGTTTTGAAAAAGAAAAGTTGAAAGAAATTCTAAAGAGGGACGAAGTAAAAATAACCATAGACCTTCATCGAGGGAGCTGGGAAACAGTTTTTTGGGGATGTGACCTCACCGAGAAATATGTAAAGATTAATAAACGCTATGTCTAAATGGAAAGAAAATTCTCTCTGGATAAAAAAGTAATAGAGGAGATATTTAAGGAAGAGAATAAGACCATAATGGTAATAGGAGGTTCAGATACCGGAAAGACTACCCTGATTGAGGAACTTTTAAAATTACTGGCGAGCGATTATAGAGTGGGAGTGGTAGATATTGACATAGGACAGTCTCATATTGGTCCTCCGGCTACAATCTCTTGGGGTCTGGTAGAAGGAAAATTTATAGACTGGGAAAGTATTCCTGTCGAAGATATGTATTTTGTAGGGACTACTTCTCCTTATGGTAATCTTCTTCCCACTCTTACGGGAGCAAGGTTTATTTATGATTTTGCCAGGGAAAAGGCTGATAAGGTAATAATAGATACTACCGGAATGATAAGGGGAGGAGCAGGGAAAATCTTAAAGATATGTTTAATTGAGATTATTCGTCCCCGGATGCTTTTAGCCTTAGAGAGAGAAAAAGAATTAGAACACATTCTTATTTCTTTTAAGAAAATGGAGTTGCCTAAGATTTTTAGAATCCCGGTATCCTCTTTAGTGAGTTTAAAGAACTGGATTGAAAGAAGAAATTACCGAAGGAAAAAATTTAAAGATTATTTTAAAGAAGCAAAAATTTTAACTTTATCCTTAAATGAAGTAGCCTGGAGAGGTATAAAAAGCTGGGAAAATGTTGAAAATTTTTTAGTTTCTCTGCGCAGTAAGGAAGGTAAGGATGTAGCCTTAGGAATTATAGAAGAAGTAAAAGAAGAGGGGAAAGAAGTATCTATTTTTACTCCTTTGAGAAAAGCAGAAAATATAGGATGTATTATCTTTGGGAATCTTAAGATTAATTTAGAAGGCGAAGAGATATAGAAAGGAGAGAAAAATGCCCAATCCATTTAGAGTAGAAGGAGACTGGTATAAGGGGAATCTGCATACTCATACTAATAATTCTGATGGAGAATTTTCTCCAGAGAAAGTAATAGAAGGTTATAAAAAGAATGGTTATGATTTTCTGGCAATTACTGACCATGGGAAGGTAACGGAAGTAGAAGAGTATTCCGAGGAGAAATTTCTCCTTCTACCAGGGATTGAAATAGGTGTAGATAAAAGTTCACTGGGAACTACCTATCATCTGGTAGCTATTAATGTAGAGAAGAAAATTGAGGTTCCTCGAGAAATTAGAGTGCAAGAAGGAATTGACTTTTTAAAGGAAAAAGGGGGTGAGGTAATCTTAGCCCATCCTTATTGGTCCGGCTTAACTATGGAGGAACTTCTTTCTCTTGAAAGATATCTGGGAATAGAAGTTTACAATAGCACCTGTCTTAGAGGAATTGGCAAAGGATTATCTTCAATATACTGGGATGCTCTTTTGGCTAAAGGAAAGCTAAACTGGGGATTTGCCGTTGATGATGCTCATTTTCATTATGCAGATGGCTATAAAGGGTGGATAATGGTAAAATCCTCTGGATTAACCAAAGAGAGGATAATCTCCTCTATAAAAAAAGGCCTTTTTTATTCCTCTTCTGGACCCCGGATAAAAGAAGTTAGTTTTGACGGGAAGAGAGTCTATGTTCGCTCTTCCCCCGTGAAAGTTATTAATTTTATTTGTGATGACGCTAAAGGAAGAAGTATCTGGAACGAGAAGGGAAGGGAGTTTTCGGAAGCAGAGTTTGAGCTTAAGGGAAAAGAAAAATATTTAAGAGTAGAGTGCGTGAATAAGAATGGAGAAACTGCCTGGACAAATCCTCTCTTTTTAGAGGGAAGAGAGGATTTCTTTTAATTTCAGAGCATTAAAGACAGCATAGGCATTGTAATCATTGTTGAAATAAATGTATACTCTTTTTACCCCTTTTTGCGAAAAACTCTTTATTCTTTCAGCCCAGCTCTTAAGTTCTTCTTCAGAGTAAGAAGAGCCATAAAGAGCTTCTCTTCCATGGAAGCGGATATAGCTTATATTGGAGGTAATCTCACTGATTTCGGGAAATCTGGGCATACTGATAATGCAATAAGCGATATTATATTTTTCAAGAAGAGAAAATACCTCTTTTGTTAGCCAGGACTTATGTCTAAATTCAATTGCCTGGTCAAAGCGAGGAGGTAGAATTTTTAAGAAATTCTCTAATAAATGAAGGTTTATCTTCAAAGAAGGAGGAAGTTGATAAAGTATAGCTCCCAGATTTCCTTTAAGGGGCTCAATTCGCGTAAAAAAGATTTTCAGGTCTTCTTTTGTATCTTCAAGTTTTTTATAATGAGTGACCCGGCGCCACATCTTTAAAGTAAATTTAAAATTCTCCGGTGCTTTTTTTGCCCAGCCTTTAACCACATTTTCGAAAGGGAGGCGATAAAAGGAGCTATTTATCTCCACCGTTGAGAAAGATTTTGCGTAATAAGAAAACCATTCTCTTTTTTCTAAATCCGCAGGGTAAAATCTTTCTCTCCAGTGCTCATACCACCATCCCGAAGTCCCAACAATTACTTCAAGCATTGCGTTTTCCTTCTTTTTACAGTAGCCGCAAGGCTTATATAGCCTGCGTTTATAGGCTAACCCTTAAGTTGCGGCTGCGAGGCATTCTATATTCTAATCTTTTGAATAGTGCTCCATTCTCTCTTTAACCCAGACCCAATCATTTTTCTATCATTAGCAGCAAGAGTTCTTTTATAAATTTTGATGAAGTATTTCTTCCCTGCTTCTGTTTGTGAATAATTCTTTTTCATAAGATTGTGTTCCCTACATAAAGTTTGTCCGTTGTTAATATCATTTGTCCTCCCTTTATCTTTCGGTTTAATATGGTCAACTACTAACTCGCCCCCCCTCCTTTGTCCCTCTTTCACAAACTTTGTTCATTATTAATTAGTTTTTCTATTATGTCTACATTTCCATTACTCAATATTTTTGATTTCCCTCCTGCTAATTAATTTTCTTATGGTAGCCCGAGGCTTTAGCCTGTCTCTATTTTTGTTTTATACAATTTGATTA